>NZ_BAAIHG010000073.1:0-5376 GCF_054655775.1 Candidatus Termitispirillum reticulitermitis
GAAAGCTAACAGAATAGAGGTATCTGGTAAGCTAGTTAAAAACGATACCCTATCGCACGACCCAAATATAGGTGCGATAAGCCTTATTGCTGCCACTATTCGCAAGCTAGGCTGGCAAAAGAACATTGTAATCACTATGCACGGGCTAGAACAACGGCACTTTGAAAATAAGAATGACACAGCTAAAAGTAGTAAGTTCGTTCTAATAGCTAATAGATTAAATATAAAGCTAGACGGTTTGACTATGCCACAAGGCGAAGTAAGAGAATACTATTGGCACTACGAGACAGAGGGAGAAAAGCTAGGCACTATCTTTATACACACGGTAGTTGAAAGTTTCACAAAAGGCTACTCTATATTTGAAAACCACGCTGGCAGTGAAAAGGGCTACTTTTTGACCGCAGAGGGCAAGCATATCCCCCTTGAAAAATATCAAGATAGGGTAAAGTATAAGGCGGGGGATAAGAGCCAAATTATAGCAATTCCCGATTTAATACTCATTGACTTCGGACGTAGCGAGATTATAAATATTGAGGGCAAAAGATACCAATTTCGTCAAAAGGGGATAGAGGAGCTGGGTGGATACGATGCCATAGAAAAGGACTATATAAAAAAATATTATCCAAAGTATAAGATAATCCGTAGCGTTGTTCTATACGGAGGGAAAGAGAAAGAAGTTATAGAGATAGAGGTTGGTTTTTTACTAAATAAAAATGGCAATTTAGTGCTAGGAGTGAAAGCTCCCAGCCTTTTCAAAGAGGCTATTAAGAATTTATTGGACTTTTGGAGATAAGGGATGGATAATTTTATAAAATCCCCCCTTAACTACATAGGCGGCAAGCAAAGGATACTGTCGCAAATTGCGCCGTTATTCCCCCGTGAGATAAACTGCTTTGTTGACCTGTTCGTTGGTGGCGGAAACGTAGCCTTGAACATACCCGCTAAAAAACTGGCATTGAACGATAACCTAAGCTATTTAGTGGACTTTTATAAGGCATTAAAAAAAACACCTATTAAGCAAGTATTAGAACATATTTACGGCAGAATTAGCATGTTCTCGCTATCGCTTACTAATGAAAACGGATATAAGGCATTGCGTTCACTATACAATAGTGAAAAGAACCCGCTAGATTTATTTGTGCTGGTGGCATATTCGTTCAACCACCAGATAAGGTTTAATAATAACCACGAGTTTAATAATCCATTTGGCAGAGAGCGGAGCTGTTTTAACAGCACTATGGCGTCCAACTTAAAGACGTTCATAAACAAGCTAAAAAGCTCAAATGTAGAGTTTTACACGCATAACTTCACAGACTTTGACCTATCCTCGCTTGGTAAAGATGATTTTGTATATGCCGACCCGCCATATCTAATAACAACTGGCACATACAATGACGGCAAGCGAGGTTTTACAGGCTGGGGACGGAAAGAAGAGGCTTTACTGCTTGACAAGCTAGACGGGCTTGATATGAACGGCATAAAGTTCGCTCTGTCAAATGTGTTGAGACATAAAGGGAGAGAGAACGAAATGCTCTATGACTGGCTTGCTGACAACAAACACTACGTGGTAAATGAGATTAAAATGGAATATTCCAATTCTAGCTACCATACAAAGAATAGAGATAAACAAGCAACTCAAGAGGTTTTGATTACAAATTATAACCCCGAGCAGGGATACGATGAGATTTATTGGCAACAAAGAAAACCTGCTTGACAGGCTGTTCTATGCCCTGCAACAGCACGGTGTCGTTGGCAAGTCGTTTTTTGACTTTTTTGCTGGAACGGCAAGCGTGGCTCGTTTTTTTAAGCGGTTAAACTATAGGGTTCACTCATCTGATTTACTCTATTTTTCATACTGCTTACAGTATGCTTATATTAAAAATAACACAGAACCTAGCTTTGAAAAAGTTATATCAACGCTAGCGAATAAGTCAAACTATATAATAAACTCCCCGTTAGATGACGTCTTAGCCTACTTGAACCAAGTGCCACCCGTAGCTGGTTTTATATATCAAAACTACTCTGTAGGTGGGACGTCTCACCTGCCACAAGCAAGGATGTATTTTTCAGACGGGAATGCTCAAAAAATAGATGCCATTAGAACACAAATAGAAGGATGGAGAATAGCCAATTTGTTGACAGAGGCAGAATATTTTATCTTGTTGGCTTGCCTAATAGAAAGCGTGTCTTTCTTTTCCAACGTGGCAGGCGTCTATGCGGCATTTCAGAAGAAGTGGGATAAGCGGGCACTAAGACCATTTGTCTTGAAACCTATAGAACTTATATTTAATAGCGAAAACAATGAGGTGTTTAACGCAAACAGCACAAACCTTGTCCATAATATAGACGTAGATGTGCTATACCTAGACCCGCCCTACAATGAGCGACAATACGCCCCAAACTATCATTTAATAGAAACTATTGCTAGATATGACAATCCAGCTATTCACGGGGTAACAGGGATGAGGAACTATAATGGGCAAAAGTCCGCATTTTGCAATAAGAACACAGCCATTAAAGAGCTTGACTATATAGCAAAAAATGCAAAGTATAAATACTTGCTGCTAAGCTACAACAGCGAAGGCATTATGTCGCAAGCGGAGATTGCCCAAACATTGAGCAAATATGGGCAGGTAGAACTTATAGAGTTTGACTATGCGAGGTTCAAAAGCAACAACAATGGCACAAGTGGGACGAAAAAACGAATTAAAGAGCTTTTGTATGTGTGCAGATACACTATAAATTAAGAGCTAATTTTTCTAGCACATTTTATAACATTGTGCTAAACTAGCGAAAGATATAAGTTCAATTAAGTATAGTTGGAGGTGTTGTATGTCAAAATCCGTTATAATAGGGCAATCTGGCGGACCTACGTCCGTCATCAACGCTAGCCTTGCGGGTGCATTTGAGGCTGCTCAGGCGCGCGGAGCAAAACACGTGTATGGTATGCTGCACGGCATACAAGGGCTGTTGCAAGAAAAATACATTGACCTATACGATGTTCTGCAAACGCCACTCCATGTAGAGCTACTAAAACGCACCCCATCGGCATATCTCGGTAGCTGCCGATTCAAGTTGCCCGCTGTTGACACCTCGTCCGATTCCTACAAACAACTATTTGATATACTAAAAAAACTTGATGTAGGCTATTTCTTCTACATCGGTGGCAATGATAGTATGGATACCATTGATAAACTCAGCAAACATGCAGAGCTTGTCAATAGCGATATTCGTTTTGTGGGGATACCCAAGACGATAGATAACGACGTAGTCAACACCGACCATACACCCGGCTTTGCATCAGCTGCTAAATACATAGCCGCCACTGTTAAAGAAGTGGTGCGGGACGCATTTGTTTATGACCAAAACAGCGTGACCGTGCTAGAGATAATGGGGCGTGATGCGGGCTGGCTCACGGCATCCGCCGCACTAGCTGGTGGCTACAACTCCGAAGGTGCTAGCATGCTCTGCCTGCCAGAGGTAGATTTTGATTTTGACTGGTTCGTCGATAGCGTGAACAAATTGCAAAAACAATATAAATCAGTCGTAATCGCTATATCTGAAGGAATTCGCGTGGCTGACGGACGATATGTGTGCGATATAGCAAATACAGCAAAATACGTAGATTCGTTCGGACACCGCAACCTGAGCGGCACAGCGCAATACCTATCAGGCGTATTAGCACAGAAACTCAACTGCAAGACGCGTTATATAGAGTTCTCCACACTGCAACGTTGTGCAACGCACATTGCAAGCCGTGTTGACGTAACTGAGGCGTATCAAGTAGGGGGCGTGGCGGTAAGGGCAGCCTACGATGGGCATACAGGCAAGATGGTGAGCTTGAAACGTATATGTGATGACCCATATCTAATGGTGCCCGAACTTGTGGACGTAGGACAGGTGGCGAATGCTGAGCGCAAAATACCAGCTAGCTGGGTGACTGCTGATAAGCTGGGCGTAACGGATGATTTTCTAAAATACGTGCGTCCACTAGTGCAGGGTGAAGTGACGCCATACTATACTGACGGCGTTCCCGCCCACCTGCTACCCCCAACGGCAATACTGCAGAATAAATATTGACATTTTATATTTTTGTTATTCTTGTTTCTCAGTTTTGTCTTGACAAACACCCCATTTTATGGTATAAGATACCTACAATTAAGTTAGGTATTAAGATAATTAAGCCGACTATTAACCGTTCGCCATTTGGCGTTTATGGTATTAGTCGGCTTTTTATTTTTATCTAGCTTGCGCATTTTAGGATAATGAATGCGTTATGCTTTAAGGTTTAGTTATTGTTCCTGCTGGTATATCTGCCCAAAGATAGACTATGCGTAAAGGGAACTTATTTAATCTTGGGGCTTTAGGGTTACGGATAACTGGTATCGTTATTGGCAGAGTGCCAACCTCCAGTTGTCGCTAGCTCGGCATGGAGGTATTATGGCTCTCTCTATTTACACTAATGTATGGTCTTCTGTGGCGCAGAAGAATCTTGAGTCTGCCAACAACACGCTTGGCAAGTCAATAGAACGACTGTCGTCAGGGTTGCGCATAAACCATGCGTCAGACGATGCTTCAGGATTAGCCATATCGGAGAAGTTGCGGACACAGATTAGTGCGTTGACTAAGGCTGCAAACAATGCGCAGGACGCTGTTTCGTTTTTACAAACAGCAGAGGGTGGCATGGAAGTCATCGGCGATATGCTGCAACGCATGCGTGAGCTTGCAAATCAGGCGGGCAATGGCACCTATACTGCAGGCGATAGACGAGAGCTGCAAAAAGAGTTTGACCAGCTCAAGGCAGAAATTAACAGGGTATCAAACGCAACGGAGTTTAATACTAAAAAGTTATTATCAGGTTCAGCTGCTGGCTTATACTCATCAAGTAGCAGAGATGTGGATGTTATATTCAGGGGTGCGCCTGCCGAAGGGAACTACAAACTGACGTTTAATGTAGAGCCCGGACAGAATGCTGTGTATAAGACAAATGTTATGTCATTATCACACGATATGGTAGCAGCCGTTTCTAATACCAGCGGGTTCAAGAACTTCAATGCCACAGGCGATGTGTCCGCAGTCAACGATGCGACTATGACGTTTGCTGCGGGAACTGCTATTGGTATGGCAAGTATAAAGATAGCTGCATATGGCACTGGTATTAATCATAGTAATGTTTACAGTTTCACAGGTGCCACAATCCCAGCAGGGGTGAACGGGTATTTAGCGATGGAATTTAACGAAGACGTCAATAACGTTATAAGCAATGCTGGCACAATTAATGCAACCTTTACAGATGCTGTAACGGGCGCAACCTATAGTAAGACATTAACATATAAATACACATCAGCCACTAATATTAACATTGATAACAGTAGC
>NZ_BAAIHG010000074.1:0-5349 GCF_054655775.1 Candidatus Termitispirillum reticulitermitis
GCCACAGCCAAGAAATTAGCCGCATCATCGGTGGATAACTTGCTAGCACTAGCCTTTAGTGCGTTAATATCAGCCCTAAGTGCCTCTATCTCCCCTTGAGTGCTCGGTTTAGCATTTATGACTTTGTCAGCAAGCGACTTATCCAAACTGCCAGCTAACTTTTCTAATAATTGCCTAGCAAATGCGGTCTGTTGTGTAGTGGCAAGCTTTATCCCAAAGCCAAACTCTGCACCGTCCTCAAATAGCGAGTTCGCCCATGCAGGACCCCTGCCGTCCTGACGTGTGCAGTAGGGCGTAGTCGGCAAATTGCCACCATAAATAGACGAACAGCCAGTCGCATTTGCAATCAGCAACCTGTCGCCAAACAACTGCGTTAATAGTTTCAGGTATGGCGTCTCACCGCAACCCGCACAAGCACCAGAAAACTCAAAGTTGTGCGGTGCAAGCTGTGCGCCTTTTAGCGTAGATTTGTTGTATTTGTCAACTGACAACTCTGGGATATTTAGGAAAAACTCAAAGTTTTCCCGCTCGGTAGCCACAAGTGGCTCTTGTGGGGACATATTTATGGCTTTTCTAGTCGGGTCTTGCTTATCCTTTACGGGGCAGCTATTCACGCAAGCGGAACAGCCTGTGCAATCTTCCACAGCTACCTGAACAGTTGCCGCTAACCCCTCAAACTCTTTGCCGTTCGCATTTGCACTCTTAAATGTAGCGGGTGCACCTTTTAATGCCGATTTGTCATACACCTTTAACCTAATCGCCGAATGCGGACACACAAACGAGCATATTCCGCACTGGATACACTTGTCAGCCTCCCATACTGGAGTGTGCGTAGCAACATTGCGTTTTTCGTATCGGGCGGTATTTATTGGCCAAGTGCCGTCCATAGGTATCTGCGATACCTTCGCTCTGTCCCCCTCATTAGCAACAAGTAAGCCGATAGTATCTTTAACAAATGTAGATGCGCCCTTTGTGGTAATGCAACGATTAGACGGCTCAAATGGAATAACCTTGACGGCACCAGCGGCAGGCGATTCTTCGTAGCCTTGATACCTTACCAACTCAACATTTTCAAAGCCTGCACTCATAGCACTAGCATTCATAGCAACTATCTTATCGCCATACTTGCCATAAGTCTTATCTATCGCTTTATGTATAGCCTTTTTTGCTTGCTCTACGGGGATAATCCCGCTGATTTTGAAGAACGCCGCTTGCAATATCATATTGACACGGCTACCAAGTCCAATACTTTCGGCTATACTCTGCGCATCTATCACGTAAAAGTGTGCGTTAGCCGCAATAATCTGTTGTTTTACATTATCAGGCAGTGCATTCCACACTTCAGATGCTTTATGCGTGCTATTTAGCAAAAATGTGCCACCACGCTTTAATTTGCCCAGTATATTATAGCTATGCAGGAAACTAAACTTATGACAGGCGATAAAATCAGCACGTTGGATAAGGTAAGAGCTTTTTATCTGCCGGTCTCCAAAACGCACGTGTGATGTCGTCATGGAGCCAGACTTCTTTGAATCATAGACGAAATAGGCTTGAACGTTCTTGCCCGTTTCGTCCGTGATAATCTTTGCCGTGTTCTTATTGGCACCGACCGTGCCGTCTGCGCCAAGTCCGTAAAACATGGCATTAAACACGCCCTCTTGCACGGGCGACCAGTCTGCATCCCACTTAATGCTACGATGCGTCACGTCATCGTCTATCCCCACAGTAAAGCTACGGATAGGGTTTGTGCTATTCAAGTTATCAAAAACACCCTTTACCATAGCAGGGACGAAATCTTTAGAGCCTATTCCGTAGCGTCCACCTACCACAACGGGATAGTTGCCTTTATACATGCCAGCATCTATTGCCTCTCCCAATGCTGTGCGGATAGTCTGATATAGTGGTTCGCCTACACTACCCGGCTCCTTAGTGCGGTCTAATACAGCTATACGTTGAACGCTAGCGGGCAAAACTTTTACTAACGCCTCTATTGAGAATGGTTGGAATAAGTGCACTTTCAGAACGCCATATTTATTGCCTTCAGCATTTAGTGCAACAACGGTTTCATCA
Source organism: Candidatus Termitispirillum reticulitermitis (assembly GCF_054655775.1). Lineage (NCBI taxonomy): Bacteria > Pseudomonadati > Deferribacterota > Deferribacteres > Deferribacterales > Termitispirillaceae (SeqCode) > Termitispirillum (SeqCode) > Candidatus Termitispirillum reticulitermitis. Next base: position 2,071 of record NZ_BAAIHG010000074.1, read on the forward strand.
GCTACATCAGCACCCGAACCGATAATTATTAAAACGTCCGTTGCATCAGCGACACCCACATAGTCTATAGCGTGGTATGTTCTGCCAGTCAACTTAGCAAACTCTGCCATAGTATCCTCAACTATGTCGTAGACGCTGTTATATAGTTTATTTGCCGATTCACGTGCTTGAAAATACACGTCAGGGTTGTGCGCCGTCCCTTTAATACTTGGTCTGTCAGGGGATAGTGCCCTTGAACGGTGCGCTTGAACGAGTTTGTCGTCTATCATAGAGCGCATATCGTCTGTTGTTAGTTCCTCTACCATAGCGACCTCGTGCGAAGTGCGGAACCCGTCAAAGAAGTGCAACACTGGCAACTGTGCTTTCAGGGTTACCACATGGCTGATAAGTGCCATATCCATAACCTCTTGGGGGTTATTAGATGCCAGCATAATCCAACCTGTCTGCCTAGTAGCCATAACGTCTGAATGGTCGCCAAATATTGATAATGCCTGTGTAGCCAGTGCACGTGCGCTCACGTGGAACACCGTAGACGTGCACTCCCCTGCTACCTTATACATAACAGGTATCATTAGTAGTAAGCCCTGAGAGGCTGTAAAGGTGGTTGTTAGTGAGCCAGCCAGCAGTGAGCCATGCACAGCACCAGCAGCACCAGCCTCTGACTGCATCTCAACAACGTTAGGCACAAAACCCCAGATGTTCTTTTCGCCACGTGCGGACTTTTCATCTGAAATTTCACCCATCACAGATGATGGCGTAATAGGGTATATAGCGATAACTTCGCTCAATGCGTGCGCCACGTGTGCAGCGGCGGTGTTTCCGTCGATACTAGCGATTTTCCTCTCTGCGCTCATACCAAGTTCTCCTAAAAATTACAATATTATAAGAGTCCATTATACGGCAAGCTGATAATATGTCAACACTTCCTATATGTATTGCTTACTTTCCAATCAACAGCATTGCTGTCGCGACAGGGTGCTATATATTTTTTACTTGCATAAGCTGCGTTTATTTTGTAATATTCAGCCATAAATTTACATTGCGGGGCGAATTATGACTAAAAAATCTGCTTACAACGTTGCTATAGTCGGTGCTACAGGTGCCGTAGGCGAAACGTTCCTGAATGTTCTAGCTGAACGCAACTTTCCTATTGCGAAGTTATTGCCACTTGCAAGCGCACGCTCCGTTGGTAAGAACGTAACTTATGCTGGCAAAGACTATCCAATTGAGGAGCTTAGACACGATAGTTTCAAGGATATAGACATCGCGCTGTTTTCCGCTGGTGCTTCACGCAGTGTTGAGTTCGCCCCTAGTGCGGTAAAGGCGGGTGCTGTGGTGGTTGATAACTCGTCTGCTTTCCGTATGGATAAGGACGTGCCACTTGTTGTGCCTGAGGTGAACCCGCAGGATATATTCACACACAAGGGCATTATAGCAAACCCCAACTGCACCACCATTATTATGCTGGTAGCACTAAAGCCGCTTTATGACTATGCGAAAATCACGCGTGTAATAGTATCGTCATATCAGTCAGCCTCTGGTGCAGGTGCAAAGGCTATGCAGGAGCTGACAGACCAAGCTAAGGCGTGGGCTAGCGGCAAACCACTGGCAGTATCAGCATTTGCGCACCAGTTGCTCTTTAATGTGATACCGCATGTGGACGTATTCACTGACAATGGCTATACGAAAGAAGAGATGAAGATGTATAACGAAACGCGCAAGATGTTGCACGATGATAATGTGAAAGTCAGTGCAACCTGTGTGCGTGTGCCTGTGTTATCGGCACATTCGGAGGCGATTACGATAGAAACTGCTAGCAAAATTACCGCAAGTAAAGCTCGTGAGCTTCTATCAAAAGCCCCAGGCGTAAAACTGGTAGATGAGCCTGACAAAAGGTCATACCCTATGCCACTATTTGCAGCAGGGCAAGATTTATGCCACGTGGGGCGTATTCGTGAGGACCTGTCATTTGAAAATGGGCTTTCATTATGGGTGTCAGGTGACCAACTGCGCAAAGGTGCGGCTACAAACGCTATTCAAATAGCTGAAGAGCTTATAAAGTAGATGCTAGCTAGTGCCCTATCTGATGTAGAGGGGTTGCTCAGCTCAATGTTTCTAACTAATGTTGAGTTGTTGGATAATCTAATTATTGAGCTATTTAGGAATGGTGGCAAGCGGATAAGACCATCAGTTCATCTAGCAGCTAGCGGATTATGCAACTCACAGGGTAAATCGTGCGGTGCACCTAGCGAAGAATCAGTAAAAGTAGCGGCAATACTGGAGTGTATTCATACAGCGTCCTTATTGCACGATGATGTAGTTGATAATGCTGTTACTAGACGAGGGTGTCCCAGTGCAAACGCTATCTATGGGAACAAAGTTGCGGTTCTATCGGGCGATTACCTTATAAACTGCGCTTTTTTAGAGGCATTAAACCTTCCAGATAGCGAGCACTTATCTGTTCTAATTGAAGCAACTAGGCGAATGAGTGTAAGCGAAATAGTGCAGATAGAAAAGACAGGAGAAATTGCCCTGACGATGACGGAGTATGAAAATATCCTCTACGGGAAGACGGTATCCCTATTTTACGCCGCCTGTGTATGTGCGACAATATCAACAAAACTACCTGCTAATAAACGCAATGCTCTTAAAAACTATGGCGAGAACTTCGGCTATGCATTCCAGATGACAGATGACCTGTTAGACTATTTTGGTAAAAAGGACAACACAGGTAAAGAGCTAGGAACAGACCTTGACGAACAAAAGGCAACCCTGCCACTGCTCCTGCTGATGAAGGTGGCAAACATCACAGATAAGGCACGCGCTACACAGCTATTCAAATCAGATGCTCCCCGTTCGGAGAAGCTAGCGCAAATATTGCCGCTGTTAGAAAAATACGATATAGAGAAAAAAGCTGCAGACGTAGTTCACGAGCGCATAAAGGAAGCCATAGACAGCTTGCACGACTTCCCCGATAGCGAATATAAAGACTATCTAGTAGGCATTGCCCATGAGTTAAATCAGCGAACTAAATGAGCAGAAATCACTACCAGTTGCAGTTGTAACATTATTGGGCAATCTTAACGCCGTGAACGTGTATGGTGGTTTTCTAAGGGCAGTCAGAGACCATTGGATATTTCTCTCCTCACCAATGGAGGCTAAAAATAGCTTTTAATCTCTAACTAACCCTTAAAACCAGTAATAAAAAATGGAATATCTTTTACCAAGGTGCAATCAGGCGATACGATACCCGATAATCTAACAACTTTTTTCCGTGCA
>NZ_BAAIHG010000075.1:0-4985 GCF_054655775.1 Candidatus Termitispirillum reticulitermitis
CTCTAACACAGTCAATCACATAATCAGGCGTGCTAGCCCCTGCGGTTATCCCAATACTTGTAGTTCCGCACAAACTTTCAGCCAGCAACGCACCGTCACATTCATCAGCCGACTCTATATGGAACACCCGCTTACACACACTGCGACAAACCTCTGCAAGGTGGACGGTGTTCGCACTGTTCTTGCCGCCAACAATTAACATTACATCAACAGTTTTAGCCAGTTTTAATGCAGCATCTTGGCGCAACCTTGTGGCACTGCATATAGTATCTGCCACCTCTATGCTAGCACACTTGCCTCTAATTGCCTCTACTACGCCTGCAAATACAGCTTCGTTTATAGTAGTCTGTGCTACTATACCATATTTATCTCTGTAAGGCAAGCGGTCAATTTGTTCTTTATCAGACACCACAAAATATTCAGCTCCAGCATAGCTGACTATCCCCCGCACTTCAGGGTGGGAGGCATCTCCAACCACCACTACGGGCAGTCCCTGCCTAGACAAGTGCTCAGTCTGCGCATGAACTTTCTTCACTAGGGGACAAGTTGCATCAATAACTGAACGAACTGTTCCCTCAAGCTCTGCAAACACTTGCCTGTCAACGCCGTGTGCGCGGAGCACAAGCACAGTATCTTTTGTAAGCTCACTAACACTATCAACAGTAGCAATTCCAGCAACTCTTAGCTCATTCACAACGTGTTCGTTATGAATCAACTTTCCCCATGTAGCGACTTTATCATAACTGTTCCTAGCATCGCTTGCCAGCTTTATCGCTCGCTCCACGCCAAAACAAAAGCCGGCATGCTCGGCTATTTCAATTCTCATACGTGCAAACTCAAATACGTGCTCGGACGAGTTCCTCTATCCTCTCACTAACTTCAAATATTGTCAACTCTGATGTATCAATTTCGTATGCGTCATCTGCTTTTTTCAGCGGAGCCGTGCTACGTGAGGCGTCTTTGTTGTCGCGCACTATAATGTCAGCCAGTACGTCTTCATAGTGAACTTCCTGTCCAACATCGCGCCATTCGCTCATTCTGCGCCGTGCCCGCACCTCTGCTGATGCCGTTAGGAATATTTTAACATCAGCATTAGGTAGCACCACCGTGCCTATGTCCCTGCCGTCCATTATAATATCATTCTTCCCTGCGATTTCCTGTTGTTTGGTGGTCAATATCGTCCGCACATCTACATTAGACGCTACGCCTGACACTATAGCCGTAACATCGGGCGTGCGTATCAGCTTGGTAACGTCAACTTCAGTAGGCTTGCCATAGTCGTATTTTAATGTAAGGGTCTGTCCGTTATGCCCGAATACAAAATCGGTAAGGCTTAACAGGGCGCATAGCCCGTTAAAATTGAGTTTATACTGCTGTTTCAACCATGCGCTTGCCCTATACATAGCCCCTGTGTCAAGGTATATAAATTTAAGGCTTTTAGCCAGCAGTTTTGAAACCGTGCTCTTCCCGCTGCCTGCGGGTCCATCAATAGCTACTTGCATACGCTCCCTCTAATCATATTATTAGTTTTTCTAAATCTGCTACAAAGTTTGGATATGATACCGCAAGGCTATTGACGCGTGGCATCTGCAAGCCAAATCGTTTTGCCAATATCACATTCATCATCGCTATGCGATGGTCGTTAAAATTATTTAATCTAGCATTTATATTAGGCTCTTTGCCAAACAACGGATAAACAATCAGCCCATCATCAAATTCTGCAACCTCTGCACCTATAGCACGTAAGTTAAAGACTGTGCTGTGTATCCTATTGGATTCTTTATATTTCAACTCACCAGCCTGCCGTATCTCCACAGGTTCGCGAGTAAATAAGCCCAACATAGCAAGCAGTGGCAATTCATCTATAGCACGTTGAGAAGAAGCACCAGCTATAAGCCCGCCCGTTAGTTTATGTTCATTCAGCACACGTACGCAGCCTATAGGTTCGGTGGCACTCTTGTCGGTGGTAACGTTCACTTCTAATTCCGCCCCCCATTGCTGAAGTATAGATAAAAATTCTGTTCTGGTAGGGTTTAGCCCTACATCGTTCACGTTCAAGCGCGATTCTTCAAACATATGTGCGGCGACTATTATAGTGGCAGCAGCGGACGCGTCCCCTGGCACTAAGAAGTCTGCAGGTCTCATATCACACGGACCATTTACGACAAGCTTCTCCCCAGAAGAGGAAACAGACACCCCATAGAGCGGAAGCATACGTTCGGTGTGGTCGCGTGAACGAATCTGTTCAACATAAGTGCTTACCCCTTCAGTTTGTAGTGCGGCAAGCAGGAAAGCGGACTTCACCTGAGCACTAGGCACTTCGGATGAATATTGCAAGTTGTGCATTTTAGATGGTCTTATCTCTATAGGCAGTCTGCCGTTGTCTTCTGTGCTGACAATATTAGCCCCCATCTTGATGAGAGGCTCAATTATGCGTGTCATCGGGCGCAGGTTCAGCGAGTCATCGCCAGAAATTTTCACATTTATATTGCGGGGGGCTAATGCACCAGCTATTAGGCGTGCCGTAGTGCCTGAATTGCCACAAGGTAAAACTAGTGGGTTATTACCAATGTCAGGTGCAACTGCAAATGATTTATAGCCGTTAGAGACGACATTTATTCGCCCATCAAGTTCGTCTATCTCCGCACCTAACAGGCGAAGCGCATGTATGGTGGAGTCGCAATCAAAGCAGGTCAAAGGGTTGGCTATCGTTGAACGTCCGCATGCCATAGCGGACATTATCAATGCTCTGTGCGTCATAGATTTATCGGGGACTGGGACGTAAGTGCCATTCAGCTTCATCAAAATGCCTCGCTAGTGAGATATTAGCATATCAATATAGCGATTGCAATAAAAAACGACAAGTTTGTTTTTTTATGATATAAATAGCTGCGATGAGGCATTTTTTCTTTACCCGCCGTTTCTTGCCGCTCTTTATCACGCAGTTCTTTGGCGCATTCAGCGACAATGCATTTAAGAATGCGATTGCTATCCTTATAACTTATGTATTTGCCAGCAATGACAGTGGGCGGGCGGAAATCCTCGTAACAATATCATCAGGACTATTCATACTCCCGTATTTTTTATTTTCATCGTTGGCAGGGGAACTAGCTGATAAATATAACAAAGCGAAACTAGCTGTTATCTATAAGATTATTGAAGTAGTGCTGATGTTATTTGGCACAGTGGGTTTTATTATGCACAACAGCTGGTTTTTGCTACTGCTCTTATTTGCTATGGGGGCGCAATCAACGTTCTTTGGTCCTATCAAATATTCTATACTACCCCAGCAGCTAGAGCGCAGTGAGCTTATGGCGGGCAATGCTTATGTTGAGGGGAGCACCTTTGTGGCTGTGCTGGTAGGCACAATTACTGGCGGGGTGGTGATATTGCTAGATGATGGAATATTGCTTGTGGGGATTATTCTCACGCTGTCAGCTGTTGTTGGCACCATCTCAAGCTACTTTATCAGCTCGGCAGAGGGGCAGTCCCCTGACATAAAGGTTAAGAAGAATATATTTAGTGAGTCTTACAAGCTGGTGCGACTCGTTATGCAAAATCGCAAAATGAGGTTGTATCTGTTGCTTATTTCGTGGTTTTGGCTGGTAGGTTCGGTGTTTTTAGCCCAGACTGTCATTTGGGTGCGGCATGTGTTATTTGCTGACCAGACTGTTGTGACGATGTGTATGGCACTATTTTCTGTGGGAATAGGTGCGGGTTCGGTGTTTTGTAGCAAGCTATCTAGGGGTGAGCCAAACTTTCGCTATGTCTATAGGGCTGCCTTTGCTATGGCGGGGTTAATCGCTGCGCTGGTGGTTTCTAGTGGCGTTGTCAGCCCAGCGGCGGAGCTTTATAGTGTAAAAACGTTCCTTGCGCATTGGCACTATCTGCCTATACCGTTCTTTTTGTTTGCCGTTGCATTTTGTGGCGGGGTCTATACGGTTCCGCTATATACGCTGATGCAACGTGAGGCGACTAGTGGCGTGGTATCGCGGACGGTGGCAGTCAATAATATATTAAACTCGTTCTTTATGGTGGCATCTGTCGTGCTGGTGGTGCTTATATATACACTAGGTTTCACAGTCAGCCACGTGTTCGCCCTGCTAGCTATTGCCACCGCGTTCGTAGCGAGTATGGCTTACAGGGGAAGTAAGTAGAGCATCTATCTCTGACTTAGCGCATTCGGCTATCTTGTGTGCCTCGCACTCTATTAGGTTGCTGTCTTGCCCTTCTAGCATAACGCGTAGCTTATTTTCTGTGCCAGAGTAGCGCACTAGCACCCGTCCGTCTCCGCTTAATTCTGCCTCTGTATCTTTTATCAACTTTGTGGTTTTAGTCAACTCTTCTAGCGGAATTTTCTTTGCCACCTCCATATTTACTAATAATTGCGGATAGGTTTCTATGGATTTTGTCAGCTCATTTAGCGGCTTTTGTTGCCAAACCATTACTTTTAGGAGTTGCAATGCACTAATCAGTCCATCGCCCGTAGTGTTGTAGTCTGAAAAGATTAAATGTCCCGATTGCTCCCCGCCAAGGTTTAACTTGCGAGCTTTCATCATCTCAAGCACGTATCTATCGCCTACCTGCGCCCTCTTTACGTCTATACCTTGTTTTTTCAATGAGTTTATAAAGCCTTGATTGCTCATTACCGTGCCGACAATTGTATCGTTTGCAAGTTTCATCCGTTTCTTCATATCAATAGCGCAGACGCCCATTATAAAATCGCCATCTACAATGTTGCCTTCGCTGTCGCACACTATCAGCCTATCGCCGTCCCCGTCAAACGATATGCCGATGTCTGCACCTGTGCCTACAACCATTCTAGCCATAGTCTGCGGGTATGTTGAACCGCAGTTATCGTTAATATTAGTGCCATTGGGTTTGTCATTTATTACTATCACATCTGCGCCCAGTTCTTCAATAGCCAGCGGAGCAACCTTATATGTCGCCCCATTAGCGCAGTCAACTACTATCTTTAAGCCTTT
>NZ_BAAIHG010000076.1:0-4842 GCF_054655775.1 Candidatus Termitispirillum reticulitermitis
TCAGGGGTTATCTTAACAAGGTCTTCTATCTTTAACCCATTAGCCATATCTAAGCCAGCTTTGCTACCTATGGCATTAGCTAGTTTATCTATTAGGTCTTGAATGGTATCTTCCCCTTCAAGGGTAATCTCTGCCTGTTTGCCATTGCCATATATAGTTATAGTCTGCGTATTATCAAGCAGCATTCGTCCGTCCTCATTAGCGAACACTAGCCTGCCACCAACAATGGAATCTTTTAATTTGGTGTTATCTGGTGTCGGCGCTATCCAGCCCCATTCACCACCGGTCACTTCATCATCGGGCACGTTCCAGTCCCTGTCCCAGCTAATCTTTATCTCCTTGAACTCCCCGTTCTCTATAGTCATAGCTGTGAACTCAACGTGAGGGTCTCTTATATCCCAAAAGACCTTAGGAGATAAATTAGAACCCACTATATTAGTCCCATTAGGCACATCTATATCCAGTGAAACAGTCTTTATATACGTCATATTCGCAGAGTTAATATTCCAGTTGGTGTTAGTATCTGTCCAGTTAGTAATGCCCGGTATAACCTCCACATCGGGACTATTTGCTTGGTAGTAAAACAAAGCCTTGTCGCCAACAGCCATGCTATTGACAGCAGTCGCGGAGATGAAATACTGAAGACTGCTATAAGTGTTATTAGCCTTTTGCGTATATATGCTTGCCCTATAAGTAAGACCTCCAGTCCAAGTAAAGGGTGTTCCAAAAACATCTGCATAGTGCGTTACCCCGTCAGCAGGGTCCACATAAAATGAGCGGAGAAAGTCACCGTTTAAGAGTTGCCATGCTTTTGTGCCATCAGCAAGGTCTATGTAAGTGGTATTGCCCATGGCAGAAGCATATTGTGTATGCGTTGCGCCTCCTACGGCGTCAGCCATAGAAACTATCTCATATCCCATATAAAAGCCTGAGAAGTTATCATACGGATAAGTGTAGTCGTCAATCGTATACGTAGTGGGAACACCATCGTTGGTTATGGTCGCATTGTATGCAGGATACCCATGTGATTGCTCTAATAGCACTTGTCTGTAGTCAGCAATATTGTTTGTCTGTAGCCCACCACTCGTCGGCACCGCCCAGTTGCTAGCGTTAATGCGAAATGGCACTATATGCACTGTATCATCGTTAACTGTGAAGTGCACTTGTGTGACGTCGTCTAGTCCCTCTACCTGTATGTTAGTCAGACCTTTCGGATATACCAACGACTTCGTATAGTCCATGAGTTGTGCTGTCTGATAGACTGCATTTTCCCCTGCCTTAGTGCTAAATGTTAGCTTGTAATCTCCTGATACAGGGGTAGTAGCCCCCCCCCCCCAGCTGACTATATGAAATAAGAGCAACATCTATCCCCGATGACGCAGATATAGATACACCATTGCTGCCATCCAATAACCTCTTCGTGTTAAACTCTGTCGTCAAACTAACCCTGTTCACCTCGCCCTTTAACGCCTCTATCTCCTTCTGCAACTCCGCTCGGTCATTAGACGTATACGAACCTCCACCCGCTTGAACTGATAGCTCCCTCATACGCAAAAGCATATCATTCACTACACCTAACGCACCATCCATAGTCTGTAAATACGAAATAGCATCCTGCGCATTAGCAGTAGCCTTTGATAACCCGCTTATCTGTGTCCTTAACTTATCTGATATAGCTATACCCGAAGCATCGTCTGACGCATGGTTTATACGCAACCCACTAGATAACCCCTCTATTGAATGTGACAATGCCTTCGCACTACTGCTGATACCTCCCTGCACCAACACAGCCGCCGTATTAGTATAAACACTAAATGACATAAACAAGCCTCCCTGCAACCCCATAGTTCAATTCACAACACCAACTCGTTCGCTAACAAATAAAAAAAGCTGATAGAATAGCCCCTAAATATATACATAACATATATACATAAAGAACTTCCACCAGCCTGATTCCCTCATAGCTTAACTAAATTGTGCGTGAACTATAGCAGAAAAAGGGGAGGTTGTCAAGAGTTAGTTTATGTGCTAGCGACTAATCTTGTTTTTTCAGATTATACTTATGTATGCCCATAGATTCATAGGTTTCTCTCAGGGCGTTCTCATCATCTGTGATTACTAGCAGTCGGTCGCCAGAGGCTAGCTCAGTATTGCCTTTGGGTATGAAATAGCTACCCTTGCGCTTTACCATAACAGCGAGCGTCTTATCGGGCAAGTCTAAGTTCACTAGACGGTTTCCATCCACTAGTTGCGTTTCAGTCAGCAAAATTTCTGACATTGCAGACTTAATCCCCTCATCTAGTTCTATACCGAAATGCTTTAAGGTGTCGCCATGAACGGTTTTTTCTATCAAGCCCCACCTAACGGCAAGACTTGCTAATGTTGTGCCCTGTAAAAGCAAAGAGATAAGCGATATAAAAAATACGATGTTAAACATTACCCGTGCATTAGGAGTGTCCGCTACTAGTGGCAGTATCGCAAACACCACAGGCACTGCCCCACGCAAACCACCCCATACTATAAACTTCATAGAATCTAAGTTATATTGTTGTCTAAATGGTGCCATACATACCGCTACGCTGATAGGACGGGCTATAAAGATTAAACTTGCACCTATTACTATGCTTGATAGCAACACTCCTAGCAACTCGTGCGGACGAACCAATAGCCCTAACGTTAAAAATAATGTAATCTGGCTCAGCCACGACAGTCCTTCAAAAAAGTTAACAGATGAGCGTTTATTGACGATTTTGCCATTGCCGAGCACTAGTCCACTGATATAGACTGCTAAATAGCCATTGCCATGTAAGAAATACGTAGCCGAAAACGAGAATATGCACATAGTTACTATTAGAATAGGATAGAGTGCTTCATTATTAAGGTTTATCTTGTTGATAATTCGTATGCCTATATAGCCGACAGCAAGTCCAGCTAAAGCACCTACTCCAAGGCTCAATATCACATCAAACACTACCTTGCCTATGCTAAAAGTAGCGGTTGATATTATCAGCGACATAAATGTAGTAGTTAGCATATACGCCATAGGGTCGTTGCTGCCGCTTTCTACCTCTAACAGACGACCCAAATTGTATTTTAAGTTTAACTCTTTTGTGCGAAGTATATTAAATACCGATGCTGAGTCAGTAGATGACATTATTGCTGATAATAGCAGTGCTTCTAAAAATGTAAAACTTACTTTCACTATTAACAGGTTAGTAGCTATCCAGATAAATATCGCTCCTACGAATGTGATAACAAGGACGCCCAGCGTGGCAAGTGTCAGACCGGGTGCAAGTGTAGGCTTTACATCGGCAAGTCTAGTGTTAAGCCCGCCAGAAAACAGTATTAAAGATAGTGCCACCGTGCCGACACCATTTGCCAGTTGCAGGCTCTCAAAATCTAGCCCTAGTCCATCGCCACCAAATAGCATACCCACAGCAAGGAATATTAACAACACAGGCACACCGAAACGTGTGCTGGCTTTTGTAGCGAGCAGGCTCACAAAGAATAAAATTGAAAGGGTCAGTAAAAATATTTCTATCGTTCCAGACATTTACATGGCTCCAGTATTAAATTAGATAACTATGCCCAGCGTTGCAAAACCGCGTAACACAGAGGGTGGTTCATTTACAAAGGCGTTTTTGTTAGTTACATCTGATAAGACATTTACAATGCCAGTAGCATATCCTATGCCAAACTGCAGATTCACTGCTGATGTCATATCTATACGATAAGCCATTTCAAGGTTAAAATCAAGTATCAATATAGACTTGTTCTCAGGAAACCCGCCAGCAACAGCAATCCTATTGTTTGGCATATTGCGCCACATATAGCCTATACTCATCTGCGAACGCAAAACAAAACCGTCAACAAAAACAGGTTTAGATATATCAAAAAATGCACCTGCGGAATGCTCAAACACATTAACTATATATCGGGAGTTATCTATCAGTTTAGACGTGCGGACACGTCTTGTATCTTCATAATATAAACCGAAACGCGAGTAGCTGTCTAGTGAATCTTTGCGCGTAATAGGTGTGTCAATGGCGATTGCAAAGAAATTAGTCGTCTCGCAGAAAGATAATTTTTTGCCCGCTATTAAAACCTCTTTACCCGTGTATATATAGTCGCTAGGTAGCTCTTTGCCTGCCCAGTTTGCCAACTGTCGTCTATATTGCAAATATACCGATGAGTCGTAAGATAGTATATGAATTGTGCCAGGTATCCGCAACTCTGCAAAAAAATCACCGTAAAAGCTACCCGTTTCGTTGCTCACAGGAGCGGGGTTTGCCGATACATTATCAGTAAGCGATGCCGATAGCCTTGATATGAGCGGGATACGTTTAGGGCTTAGGAGCGAAATACGGTATGCTGAAACCTGCAAGTCGTCTGCAAGTTTCTGATAGCCCGTTGGAGATATTATGTAGTAATCAGCCCCGCCCCTTAAATCTATATAATCAGGGGCAGGATGTGCTCTCGTTTCCCATATATCGTAGGCATAAACTTCCAAAGACGCGATAGTTGATAACAAAAGCAACATTAGTGCTGTTAGCACTAATGTTGGAGCATACTTTATTCCCACGTAGTTTTATTTCCACGTGCCTAACGTTTTCTTAGCAACTTTTGCGGCTTCACTCTTCGGGAATTTCTTTATTACGCTGTTCAGAGTTGCCTTTGCTTTGTCGTTTTGCCCAAGACTTCTATATGTGTACCCCAGTTTTAACATAGCGTCAGGCACCTTAGGTTTATCAGGGTATTTAGCTATCACCGTCTCAAAAGCATCCCGCGCTTTGTCGTATTCTTTTAATGCATAGTAGCTCTCGCCTATCCAGTATTGGGCAT
>NZ_BAAIHG010000077.1:0-4703 GCF_054655775.1 Candidatus Termitispirillum reticulitermitis
TAGGGCAAATTCTCGTTGGAGGTTATGTATGAGGAAACTGTTATACGTTTTAACATTGTGTGTTGCTTTTGGAACTTACTCTTTTGCTGGGTTTTATGACGAAAATCCAGAGTTCAATCACAACAGACGTTGGAACATCTCTGTTGGTGGCACTTCTGCGCCAGATGTGAAGTACACTACTCCGCTCCCAGCTGGTCTTGAGACATCGCCGAGTATGGCTGGTGCAATTGAATTGGACTTCCAATTATTTTTCAATAAGAACTTCGGACTTGGGATAAGTGCCGCTTCGTCTACTTTTGAAGAGACGTTGAGCGTGGGTAGTACTTATGAAGAATTAATTACGACTGCGAGTTTTACGAGCTTCATGTTTTTATGCAGGTATCCGCTCGGCTCACATCTTGATGTCTATGGTAGCGTAGGGTTAACACTAGCGGAAGTAACAGCAGAATATGAGTTGACCACGTTTACTCCATCCCCAAATACTCTCGTTGACTCTTCAAACAGCGGCTCTAAAGTTGCTCCTACATTAGGTGGTGGCGTGAACCTATATGCTTGGCACTTTGTCTTTGGCGCATTTGTCCAGTATATACCTAAAGTTAAAATAACTGTAGCTGACGATGCTAAGGTTGAAGCCCGCGGTACACTTGCTGGTGGCAGAATAGGGCTAGCATTCTAAATTATAAGGCAGGTTGTTTTGTCAATAACCTGCCGTCCTCTAGGCTACATATTGTCAATAGACTTTTTCCATTTTTCATTTATAATCGCTCTATGAAACCAATTGCCGTAACTATCGGTGATATTGCTGGGGTAGGAGCGGAGATTACCGCCAAGCTACTGTTGGACGGCGATTTTGTCCGCAAATACCCATTTGTCCCTGTTACGCCTAAGTTTGTCTTAGATGATGCATTTAAGAATATATTGCACATGACCTCGCCTGAATATCCAATTATAGAAACGCCTGTCGTAGAGGCTTTCTCTATCAAATATGGCACTCATAGTGCCAAGTATGGCGATATTGCAATGAAAGTCATAGCAAAGGCTGTAGAGCTAGCTGTGGCGGGTGAGGTTGCTGCAATAACTACCTGCCCTATAAACAAGCATAGCGTAGCTATGGCGGGCTATGACTTCTATGGTCATACAGAATATTTAGGTGCGCTCACAAAGACGGCTGACTTTTCAATGCTATTAGCCTCTGAACATGTGCGTGTTATCCCAGTGACCACACATTTGCCTATTAGTAAGGTTGCAGGGGCATTAAAGACAGATAATATATATGTAGCTATACGCAATGCACACAATGCGGGCAAGTTTTTTGGCGAACCCAATCCGCGTATAGCCGTAACTGGACTTAACCCGCATGCAGGGGATAGCGGCACGTTGGGGGACGAAGAGGCGCAAATAATTGCACCAGCAGTCCAGAGAGCGCAAGCTGACGGTTTTAATGCCGATGGTCCGTTTGCGGCGGATTCGCTGTTCGCACGAGTGGCGGAATATGATTTTGTCGTAGCGATGTATCACGACCAAGCACTGATACCCATTAAGATGGTTGGTTTTGGCTCGGCAGTCAATATCACGTTGGGGCTACCTATAATACGTACGTCCGTTGACCACGGCACGGCGTTTGATATTGCTGGCAAGGGTATAGCTAGCATTTCTAGCCTAAAACATGCCATTATAATGGCACATAATATGGCTGATATGGCAGCTAATAGTAATGTCTGATTTAATCAAGCGTTTCCGTGCGGAATATGGACATACCAAAAAATCATTGGGGCAACACTTCCTGACTAACGCTCATTTTATAGAGCTGATAGCTGACGCAACGGGTGGCGGTTGTATATGCGAGATAGGTGCAGGCTGCGGCGTGTTGACTGAGGCACTGGCGAAACGGACTGCAGAGCTAACGGCAGTGGAGATAGACGACACGGCGGTGCGTTTTTTAGAGGCTCATAAAGCAGAGCTATTCCCCGCATTAAGGCTAATAAATGACGATATACTGAACGTAGAATTGGATAAGCTATATGACGAGCCTATTACCGTAGTCGGCAATCTGCCATACAACGTATCAGTCAAAATAGTAGAGCATTGCACAAAGTATATAGGCAATATTCGCAAGCTGGTCTTTATGTTTCAACGTGAGGTAGCAGCTAGAATCAATGCCAGTCGTAATAGCAGGGAATATTCATCTCTATCAATCTTCTGCTCCTATCATTACGATATAAAGAAGCTATGTGCTATCAGCGGAGCAAACTTTTATCCGAATACAGAGGTCTATTCCACTGTGCTGGAATTTACCCCTAAGGGCAGTCGCCCGTTAGGTGCGGATGATGAAGTTAATTTTTTCAACTTAGTGCGACAAGCGTTTTCACAGAAACGTAAGACGTTGAGGAACAACTTAAAGGGCTATGAGGGTTTGAGTGAAGCTCTATCAGCTATGAATTTGACAGAGAAAGCGAGGGGAGAGGAGCTGTCTTTGGAACAATTTATAACAATGTATAAATTTATA
The DNA here is from genome assembly GCF_054655775.1 of Candidatus Termitispirillum reticulitermitis. Taxonomy (NCBI): domain Bacteria; kingdom Pseudomonadati; phylum Deferribacterota; class Deferribacteres; order Deferribacterales; family Termitispirillaceae (SeqCode); genus Termitispirillum (SeqCode); species Candidatus Termitispirillum reticulitermitis. Next base: position 2,507 of record NZ_BAAIHG010000077.1, read on the forward strand.
GTTGAAAAATATTCTTTTTAGTGATAGAGTGCCTCAGTTGAGGGGGCAGTGGACAAAATGAGGCTCAGCGAAAAACATAATAATTTACGGGCGGCTGTTCGCTCTGTGGCTCTTGCGGAGCTTGCTCCTCGTGCGGTGGAAGCCGATGAGACTATGGCTTTCCCCATGGAGCAGTTTAAGGCTCTTGGCAAGCAGAACATGCTTATGGTTAAATACCCTAAGCAATACGGTGCCATATATGACGACAACCTCTGTGGCGCAATTGTTGCCGAAGAGACCGCAAGGGAGTGTTTGTCGTCGTCAACTACAGGACTTGTTCAGATGTTATCTGGGGACTGCATATATAAATTTGGCTCTGAAGAGCAAAAGATGAAATATTTGCCAAAACTTGCTACGGGCGAGTGTATAGGTTGTTTTGCTCTAACAGAGCCGGGCACTGGCTCGGATGCCGTCAGTGTGTCAACCACTGGGGAGGACAAAGGGGACTACTATCTCGTCAACGGAACTAAAACATTTATCACCAATGCTGAATTCAGCGATTTCATAGTTGCTATTGTTAAGACTAATCCTGACAGAGGTGCTCGCGGTATGACTGCGATGATACTAGAGAAGGGGCAATATAGGGTATCTAAGCACGAAGACAAGATGGGTATGCGTGCATCTAACACCTGCGAGGTGGTTATTAGCGATGCTAAGGTGCCTAAGGCTAACGTGTTGAACAAACCGGGGTTGGGCTTTTTGGTGGCTATGGGGGCACTGGATGGCGGGCGCATAGGTGCTGCGGCTCAGTGTGTAGGCATGATGCAGGCGTTGCTAGATGACAGCATAGCCTATGCCAAGAAGCGGGTGCAGTTCGGCAAGCCGCTCAGTGCTCAGCAGGCTATTCAATGGATGATTGCTGATATGGCTAAAGACTTAACGGCTGCTAGGTTGTTGACTTACCATGCGGCGGAGCTTGCCGATGCGGGCGAGCCGTTTGCCAGCGAAGCTGCTATGGCAAAGGTATTTGCGGCTGATGCGGGGATGAAACATGCGGTGAACGCTGTGCAGATACAGGGTGCTTATGGGTATAGCAAGCCGTCTAGGGTGGAGCGGATAATGCGTGATATAAAATTACTGGCTATTTATGAGGGCACATCGGAGGTTCAACGTATGGTAATATCAGCCAATACGATGAAATAGGGAGTAGTGAAGTAAAATATTGTTATAAAAATTAAAATTTTGTGTTGCCAAAACGTAGATAAAGATTTATAATCTTTTTCATAATTAAAAGTGAGGACAGACTATGGACATGAAAGAAAGGATGAAGAAGCTTGCGGAAGCAAAGCAGAAGATTGAGCTTGGTGGCGGTAAGGATAAGATTGAGAAGATTCACAGCGAAGGCAAGTTCACCGCTCGCGAACGTATCTCTACACTCTTAGACAAGAGCACTTTCCAAGAACTTGGTCAGTTTGTAAAGCATCGTGCAGTTGAGTTTGGCATGACTTCTAAGGAAGTTGTTGCTGACGGTGTTGTTACGGGGCACGGCTTGGTTGAGGGCAGACCGGTTTATGTTTCTAGCCAAGACTTCAGTGCTTTGGCGGGAACAGTGGGCGAAGCCCATGCGCGCAAGATATGTGTTGCTATGGACGCTGCACTCAAGAATGGTGCTCCGTTTGTATGTATTAACGACAGTGGTGGTGCTCGTGTGCAGGAAGGTGTTGATGCGCTTTCAGGCTATGGCGAGATATTCTACCGCAACGTTAAGTCTAGTGGCGTTGTCCCGCAAATTAGTATCATTGCTGGTCCTTGCGCAGGCGGTGCAGTTTATTCGCCAGCGTTGACTGACTTTATCATTCAGATAAAGAATCAAGGGCAACTTTATATCACTGGTCCTAAGGTTATTAAGCAGGTTACTGGCGAAGAAGTTACTATGGAAGACTTGGGTGGCACGGAACCACATGCTACTAAGTCTGGCGTTATACACTTTGAAGCAGAAGACGAAGAAGATGCGCTGAATATTACTAGGCGTTTGCTTTCATTCTTCCCATCTAACAATGCTGAACTGCCCCCTTTGATAGAGGCTGACCACAAGGACGTTGTTGAAAATATACCTGCTCTTAATGCTGTTGTGCCTGAAGCATCTAATGCACCTTTTGATATGTATGATGTAATCAGCATTGGTGATAAATGTTTTAGTTCCGTTGACGAGATAGTA
>NZ_BAAIHG010000078.1:0-4699 GCF_054655775.1 Candidatus Termitispirillum reticulitermitis
GCCCGCGCGATATGGCTGATAATCCTGGACCTTATGAGGCATCGCTTGTAGGCACACCTGTAGCAGACGATAAAAAACCGCTAGAGGTAATCAGGACCATTCACTCTTACGACCCGTGTATAGCCTGTGCAGTTCACACGATAGACCCGCAAGGGAAAGAAATTATCAACATAACGGTTGACTAGGAGATAACTATGGAGAATATGTGGTCGCCATGGCGTGGTATATACGTTACAAGCCCTAAGGGGGACAAATGCGTGTTCTGTGAAAAAGCACGCAATCCCAATGATGACGAAGCAAATTACGTTGTTCATCGCGGACATGTGGCGTTTGTTGTTATGAACATCTATCCATACAATAACGGGCACGTTATGCTTATGCCATATAGACATATACCCGATATACTGGAGTTCACTGGCGAGGAGATGGCGGAGATGGATGCGCTTTTGCGCCTATCTATTCAGGCTATCCGTTCTGCCTTATCGCCGGAAGGGTTTAACATTGGCTATAATATCGGAACAGCGGCTGGTGCAGGTATAGCTGGGCACATACATCAACATATTGTGCCGCGTTGGAACGGTGATACAAACTTTATGCCCGTTCTTGCGGAGCATAAGGTGATTTCTGAACATTTAGATATGACTTATAAAAGAATTAAAGATAGCTTTAGGAGGCTAGTATGAAGTTGTTTTCCACAGTGATTAAGGTTGCTATAGTAGCGTATGTTGTGCTATTCGTGGTATGGAATAGTGATATCGTAACAATTACAGCCGTAGGAGAACCTTTCCCGCAAGTATCTTACGAAACGAAGACTTTTATTGTGGGAGTAGGTGCTTTTTTGCTTGGCGCAATACTTGTAGCAATATATTTTATGACTAAGAACTGGAGCGTCTCATCTAATATGAAAAAACTGCGCAGGGAGCTGGAATTAGCAAACGCTAAATTAAGTGCCATATCCGAACAGGCTGCCCCTGCCAGCAAAGGTGCCAACAAATTAACTGATGATGAATCTAAGTAAGGGGCTTTTTCTACTTATATTTTTTAGCCTGTCTGCCCCCTCTCTGGCGCAAACTAAAGAGAAGCTGACCGTAGGGGCTAAGTCCATCCCGCATGCGGAGATGTTAGAGTTTATCAAACCCGACTTGCTGAGTCGCAATATCGCCTTGACGGTGGTTCTATTTGCTGACTATATTACCCCTAACATTGCCTTGCGTGAAGGTGCGGTGGACGCCAATTTTTTTCAACATCAGCAGTATTTTAATAAATTCAAAGAGGATATGAATTTAGATGCTGTATCAGTTGGTTCTGTCTGTATAGAACTGATGGGACTATATTCAAAACGGGTTGATAGCGTATCTAAATTGCAAGTAGGAGCAACTATAGCAATACCTGACGACCCTACCAATATGAGCAGAGCTTTGACGTTGCTGGAAGCTGGCGGACTTATCAAACTAAATCCTATGGCTGGTATGGAAAGCAATTTATCTGATATACAGGCAAACCCTAAAAAACTCAACATAGTAAAACTAGATATTACTTCACTGGTGCGCACCTTAAAAGATATGGACGCCGCCGTGATAGATGCCAGCTTTGCAATGCCTGCAGGATTATACCCTCATAGAGATGCAATATTAGTAGAAACCCCAAATCTGTTATATGCAACAGTAGTAGTAGCCAAGCCCGATGTAGCAACAGAACGGCGAATGCGCTATTTAATGCACCTGTTGCGCTCTGAAAAGACGAAAAGCTTTATGGCTGATAGATACGAAAAGAGTGTTGTGCCCACATTCTAAAAAACGAGGTGCTTTATGAAAAGCGATATAGCGATAGCTAGAGATATTAAGCTCACCCCTATAACAGAGCTTGCTTGCAGCTACGGGATAGATGAAGCCTATCTTGAGCCTTACGGCAAATATAAAGCAAAACTAAACTACGATGCACTACACGATAAGTTAAAGTCCAAACCCGATGGCAAACTAGTTCTAGTAACAGCTATTAACCCTACTCCTGCTGGCGAAGGTAAAACCACCACCACTATAGGGCTTGCTCAGAGCTTAAACATATTAGGATATAAGACATTTGCTGCTTTGCGTGAGCCTTCACTTGGTCCTTGTTTTGGTGTAAAGGGCGGTGCTACGGGTGGCGGGTTTGCACAAATAGCCCCTATGGATGAAATTAACCTGCACTTTACAGGTGATATTCATGCTATTACTACGACAAATAACCTACTGGCTGCAATGATTGACAACCATATATTTCAAGGCAATGAACTAAAGATTGACCCTAAAAAGATTCTTTGGAGACGTAGCCTTGATATGAACGACCGCGCTTTGCGCAGGATGATAATAGATGCAGGGGGGGGAGGCGAATACAATAGTAGTTTCATTATATCGGTTGCATCAGAGATTATGGCGATATTATGCATAACAAGCGACTTAAAAGATTTGAAAGAACGCTTAAAACGAATAATAGTTGCCTATAGCTATGATAACAAGCCTATTATGGCTGGCGATTTGAACGCTGCAGGTGCTATGACCGCTATATTAAAGGATGCTATAAATCCCAACCTAGTGCAGACGCTGGAGCATACTCCTGTTATAGTTCACGGCGGACCATTTGCTAACATCGCGCATGGGTGCAACTCTATACGGGCTACAAAACTTGCCTTAAAACTAGGTGATATAGTTGTTACGGAGGCGGGATTCGGTGCTGACCTAGGTGCGGAAAAGTTTCTTGATATAAAATGCCGAAAAGCTGGATTAAAACCAGCGGCAGTCGTGCTAGTCGCCACCGTACGTGCGCTGAAATATAACGGCGGTGTCAAAAAGGATGCTCTGAATATTGAAAATGTATCAGCCGTAAAAGAGGGGCTAGCCAACCTAGCAAAGCACATAGAGAACTTAAAAAAATACAACTTACCAGTCGTAATTGCTCTAAACTCGTTTGACACTGACACTGATGCAGAATGGGCGGAGATTAGTAGGCTATGCAACGAGATGAATGTAGGTTTTGCTATTAGCGATGTATTTATGCGCGGCGGCAATGGAGGACTGGAACTGGCAGAAGCCGTCTTATGTGCTATAAACAAGCCGTCTGACTTGAAATTATTATATGAAGATTCTCTTGATATAAAGGGTAAGATAGAAAAGATATGCAAGGAAATATACGGAGCAGGCTCAATCCGTTTCGCAGACGATGCAATTATTGGCATAAAAAAAGCAACCGATTTAGGTTATTCACACTTCCCAGTATGCATAGCCAAGACGCAGTATTCATTATCAGACAATCCTAAACTGCTTGGCAGACCAACTGGGTTTGAGGTTACTATAAAAGAGATACGCATAATGGCTGGCGCAGAGTTCATAGTTGCTCTAGCGGGCGACATAATGACGATGCCAGGGCTACCCAAAATCCCAGCGGCTTGCAACATAGACGTGAACGATGAAGGACAGATTACTGGGTTATTTTAAGCCCAGCTATATAACCTCGTCTATTATAAATTTAAGCGGATTTACAGGTATTCCGTTCACTAATACTTCATAGTGTACGTGCGGACCAGTGCTAAGCCCAGTTGAGCCGACCTTTGATATAACCTGCCCACGCTCTACCTTGTCGCCTACACGTACCAAAATAGCGGAATTATGCCCATAGCGCGTCATATAGCCGTAACCATGGTCTATAGTAACAAGGTTGCCATAATCTGCCTTAGGTCCAGCATAGACCACCACGCCACTGGCAGTGCACATAACATCAGCATTAGCACGAGCTGCTATATCTATCCCTTCATGGAAAGTCTGACGTAACGTGAACGGCGACAATCTATACCCAAACTGGCTAGACATCCAGCCACGAACAGGCCAGATAGTCGGAGTATAAAGCATAACAAGACGTCTCTCTTCCAGTCCAACAGCAAGTTCTGAAAGACTAAACTCACGCTTGTCAACTTCGTAGCTCAACTCACTCAATGTTTTATCAAGTTTTTCAAAGAACTCTTTTTCATTTATAGCGGCAAAACTAGAATAATCGCGCATAAGGTCAACTTCCTTGCCACCGATTGCTACAGGTTTGAGCGTCATAGTGCCACGGTGAGAGGTCATTAAATCGCGTATCCTATACTCTAAATCATCCAACATAGCGATTTTGCTGGCAATATCTTTAATTTGTGTGGTATAGCGGGTAAGTTGAGCCTGCAAGTCTTCGACATTCTCAACACCATCTGTTGGAACAAATACCACTCCCCTGCTCTTATACTTATAAACTGAAAATAGAGATGTCAGCAACCCGCCCGCAATCAACACAAAGATAACTAATGTAGCGACAATAGCATATCTGCTAACAGTAAAGGTGTGAACCTTCCCCATCTTGTCAGCATTAAAACACATAAAAGCGTATTTCTTGTTGTTCACTATGCACCTTCGTATTCGTATTATACTGCAACCGCCGGTCAAGTGTTTTAATACCCGCGCATCAGTTATTGTTAGCATAATATGACATATTTTTTTAATGTTGTCAAGTATTTTTATATAAAGATACTATGAGTCACATTTTCAAGGATGTTTGGGGAGGGGAGGTGCAAGAGAGGTCTTATTTACCTAATTAAGTATGATGTTAAACAATCCTTAAAAAGGAGGTGATCCAGCCACACCTTCCGGTACGGCTACCTTGTTACGACTTCACCCCAGTTACCGGACTTGCCATC
>NZ_BAAIHG010000079.1:0-4449 GCF_054655775.1 Candidatus Termitispirillum reticulitermitis
TATTGCTAGTCCACTGTTGGTTAGCCGTCCAAACCCGCGCCAGACTGCATCAGTCGGGGTAAAGACACTGGCAGTCAGCTCACGTGCTCTGATGTTTCCTTCATTTTTAGCTGCACGGGTGTAGTTGTTGATTAGTTGAAAATCGCCCGAATTAACTTGTCCTATTATTGTCAATATAGAACCTAGTATATCTGTCGACTCAAACCCCACTACTACTGCCGCCTTGCTAGCCTTAATAATAGGCTCGTAGATGTGCGTTCCTGTGATGATTGTAACATTGCCTGGGCAGAGAAATCCGTCTATTTGGCAAGGGGTGTAGCCCAGAGAGTGCATTTGGTCCCTGTATGGTATCATCAGAAGGTGCTTGTTCGGCGTATTATAGGTATTATCGTGGAAGATAGGCGCACTATAATATGTTTCATAGTAGCCTCGCTCGTGTGGTTCGTTCCCGCCTGCCTGTTAGCACCATTTCTGCCGACACTTGCGGGGATATTATTATTCGGTTTCACAATGAACGCAATTTTGGGGCTATCATACTATACGCTCACGGGTTTGATGCGCCAAGAGCTAGACTTTTCAGTACTCACGGTGGTGCAGTTGTGGGTATTTAACATTGCAATCGCCACTTTGGTCGTATCGGAGGTTGCAGGGGTTGATTCCCTCATGTCTAGCGTAATCGGTGGTATCCCAATAAAACTAGCTCCAGTTGTATGGCTAATCTATGCGCTGAACGCTATCCCGTTGCTAGAATGGCGAGCTAAACTGCCTTATCTATCCACCCTATACTTAATAACCGCAATCATAACGCCTGCTGTGCTGTATATATTGGTTAGCTATACATTGCCTACAACATTATTTGTTGACATAGCGGTTTATATGCGGGACGTGCCACATTTAATAGTTACAATGCCCGTCATCGCCCTACTATACTACTACTTGCCACTGTCTATCGGCGCGCCAATGCTTCATTTGCGGTTCGCACTGTTGTCCTACGTGGCGATTTCCATCTGCTATATGCTTAACAGTGCACGGGCACTAGCATATCTGCCTAACCTTTTCTTTATCGCAATACCCGCCACACTAGCTGTCGCCACTAATCTGCTAACCACCATATATCGCTACTGGCAGAGAGCGTATGACAAAACACTGCTGAAATTCTTCCTAGTGAGCGTCATCTGCTATGCTATAGGAAGCTTACTGCCCGTCTGGAACAACACACTAGGCTATATGGGATTTGTAGGTTTTGCCATATATGCTTGTATTTACTACCTAATACCCAAACTATACAACGTCTATCTATACAGCGGGCGACTTATGCGTCTGCAGTTGAATTTAATGCTGATAGGGTTGACAATAACAAGTATAGCAAGTTTTACAGCGACTATTATAAAGCGGACAATGCTGGATATGCGCTGGGTGGATGGTGCTACGCTGATGTGGACGTGGCAAGATATTGTCCCTGCCGTGCAAATACCGCTGATAATAGAGCGGACAGGGCAACTCGTCTATGCGATAGGCGCATTGCTATTTACATATAACATCATAAGAACGCTACTGATACCTAGAAAGGAAGGTAAGGGGGGCTAGATGAACATTGAACCGATGACACGCGGCTTGCTCTTTGTTGGCGCGATAGTTGCTGTAATGCTACTATTCTGCCTGCTATATCTGCCGACCTTTACCGCTAATCCGCAGGTGTCAGCGCAACAATCTGCACTAGAGCTTGCGGGTAGCGTAGTTTATCAGCAGGAGGGCTGTGCTAACTGTCACAATCAATCAGCCTATTCACGCTATGTAGTGTCTAGCGTAGGGGACGTAGCGCGTTCGGTCTTTGCCGCACGAACAAATGAGCCTGTTGACAGCGCACCCGACCTATCATTAAGCGCAGGGAGGCTTGCCACTATGTCAAAATACAGCTATCTAGCAGAGCGACCTATAAACGTGAGCAAAGTAGTAGAGATACTGATAGAGCTGAAAATCCCATACCAACGGGCTGATATGGACGGGCTAGCTAACAGGAGCAAGTTAGACGCTGTAGATGCGTATATAAACAGCAAACTTGTCCGCTAATAAGCGTATTATTCACGATTATGAACATTATATTGTTAGAACCTGAGATACCGCAGAACACTGGCAACATTGCACGCTTGTCAGTGGCTATCGGAGCGGAACTATGGCTAGTTGGCAGACTAGGCTTTTCTCTCACTGATAAATATACTCGCAGAGCTGGCATGGACTATTGGCAACACGTAAAACTGCGCCGCATAGACACGCTAGCCGAGTTTTATCCGCTGATAGATGACACCTTTGCATTTATCAGCACACACGGACAGCAAAACTATATCGCAATGCCCTTGAATATAAATTCTATAGTATTTGGTAACGAAGGGACAGGCTTCCCCGAGCGGGTCTATGAAAAATACTCTGCTCAACTATATAGGATACCAATGCTACCCGATACCCGTAGCCTAAACCTAGCCACCAGCACAGGAATAGTAGCTTACCACCTGCTAGAACGGGGAGGGTTTGCGGGGTTGGGATGAAGTCAACAGGTATATTTAGACCATTAGCGATGTTAAGCAGTGTGTCTAGCCCTATTTTGACTGATTTTATTTAACTACTTCCCAGTGTCCGCCGTTATCTGGTCCAACACGGCGTATTTTATTGTCATCTCGTAAAGATTTTATGTGTTTTTCAATTGTTTTTAGGCTTAGTTCTAGTGCTTCAGCCATTTCCTTGACCGTTATTACAGGATTCTTTCGCATAAGCGTTAATATTTTCACCCTACTTTTCACCCTACTTTTCACCCTACTTTTCACCCTACCTTTTACCTCGCTTTCTAGCTTTTCACCCTCATCTTCATCCACAGAGCGGTCAAATGGTAAAGCAAACCTGATGACAGAGTTCGTGAACTTAAACGCATCACGCCCATAGTTCTTAACGATATACGGCATTCCTGAACCTAAACGCTCTACAAAATCAAGGTCTTTGAATATGCGCATGATTTCGCGGTTGCGCGGACGTGAAACGCCACTAAAAAATTCTTCCTTGCTCAAGCCCTTTACTAGTCCACCGTAGGTTGTTATCTCAAAGCGGTCTTCAAAAATCTCAAAAATAGGCGTGTCACCATTTTCAGCGTAATCGTTGTGTGCAAAAGCATTGATAATTGCCTCGCGTAGGCTCTTATTGTCAACAATCCGCTTTTCTTGACGCGCTCCAATACCTACCTTTCGTGCCTGCGTGACATTTTCAAGTTCAAACTTATCAAGCACCATTTGCATCGCTTTCACTATGGAGCAGTAGCCATATTCTTCATTTTCGCGCAGGTCTAGCCTATCTGTTCCCCACCACTTGGCAACACGGATAGAATAACTATTTTCATCAGCGAACATAAGGGCAAACTGGTTATACTTTCCCTCTGGAGTTAAAAAGTCTAACGATTTAGCAAAATTATTGTTTAGTGCCAATCCCTTCCCTTCGTAGAATATCTTTAGCTGATTAAAGGTGAGGTCTTGTCGTATTGATTGCGTGGTTGTTAATGACGTTGGGTGTCTATGTGCCATTAGCTGGTCAATCAAGCTCTCGTCCATTGGCTGTGCCGAACTGCCAATACGGATAAAACAGCCCGATTCTGAACGTCCCTTTTGCCTAATATAATATGGGGTTTGCGTTCCGCCAGCTAAATTAGCGACTACAACCGTTTTTCCGTCTCGCTCCTCTGTTAAAATATCAAACAAACCCATAATGCTGGGACGAACGTTGTTGATAAGGCGATTTTTAATCTTTTGTTGCACTTCGTCTGGCTTGTCTATGCCAACAACTGCCCCGTCGTTGGCTATACCAAAATATATGTCTCCGCCACCAGCATTCAGAAAGGATACTGCCTCTTTTTCAAGGTCATCAGTCAACTTCAGCTTATATTCTATGCGGTTCGTTTCAAGTTGTTTCATAGTGAAATACTATAATAAAGGCGGTTCTTTGTCAAGCTGACAGAGTTGATACAATTCCCTTTACCCCCTCATCCGTCAGTTGCGGGTAGATTGGTAGACTGACAATTCGTTCCGCGTAGTCCTCTGCAATGGGTAGTGGGTTCTGTGGATAGTTTTCACGATAATAGCTATGGTTATAGACTAGCGAATAATGCACTTGCAAGCCTATGCCAGCACGGAAAGCAGTTTTTAGAACATTATCCCTATCCGTTCCCGCTCTCAGCAGAACAGGATATAAATGATAGGAGTGAAATACATCACTAGAGACAACCAGCGGCTGCAAACATTCATTGCCTTTTAATAGTTCGTCATACAACGCCGCAATATGCCTGCGCCTCTCTAAAAACCAGTCTAGCTTCTTTAATTGACTAATCCCTAATGCACAATTTATATCAGGCAGACGATAGTTATAGCCCAGTAGCACCATATCACGTTGCCAACTTTCTCCCGCCTTAATGCC
>NZ_BAAIHG010000080.1:0-4381 GCF_054655775.1 Candidatus Termitispirillum reticulitermitis
GGTGGGGAAAGAGGTTGATTTAGTGCTTGAAAACAGCAATGGCGAAGTGCTGAAAGTGTCAACAGTAAAGACTTTACTGGGTTAAAAGAACTAAAAGTCACCTCTGATAACAAGTTTCAAGGTGGGATAGTAATCTATACAGGCAATGAAACTGTTCCTTGCGGGGATAAACTTTGGGCTATACCGCCTTGCTATCTGTGGAATGAAAGCTATTTATTCCCTACTTGACAACATCGTTCACACGTATTATACTAATAAAGTAATGTTATTTGGGGGTGCTCGGTTTCGACGGGGCACTGAGGGTTTTGGGAGCATGCCAAGGACCGTGACCTTGTAAAAACGCGGACAATTATAAACGCAGAAGAAGATTACTCTTTAGCGCTTGCTGCCTAAGTGTAGCACATCTTTGGTTGCGGTTTCGCCTGTGGCGGACTAGAGGTGTAAAATTAGCAGGCTGGTTAGATGGTTTGCCCTGCGCCGTCTAATAAGATTTAGGGGCTATTATCAAGCTTAGCTCGGCTGTAAGCGTAGCTTGAATGAAACTTAAATGCAGCATAAGCATGTAGTTGCCTTTAGCTGTAGGTTCTTCGGACGAGGGTTCGATTCCCTCCACCTCCATTTTCTATTCTGCATACGATAAAATTCTTTGGAGTATTGCTGAATATAGACTTAATATCGTTTTTGTCAACATGTCTTAACTCGCCCTGTCTTTGCGTATCTTCATTGCGGGGGTGTCTATGCGCCAGATGCCGCTAACTTGATAAAATCTGTAAGGATATGCATTTTGGATTGGTCTTATAATAGTTGTCGTCTGCAGGTATTGGCTGATTACACGGAACGTGCCAGAGTGAGCGACAATCAAAACCGGTATATTCATCTGTTGAATGCTAGCAAGTGCCCGCAAAACGCGCTCAGTAAAGGTTGTCCACCGCTCAACGCCCATATCATCTAAAATATAGCTGTCAATGGTGCTCTTGTCCTTACCCGCTAGTTTGCCCCAGTGCCGCTCCTCTAAGTCGTCTAGGGTGATTACTCGCACGTCTTCTCTGTTTTCTAGGATTTTCTCCGCCGTCTGAACCGCTCGCTTCATAGGGCTTATTATGCAACTACGTATATCAATATTAGTCATAGCCAGTGCTGCTAGGCTAGCCTGCGACTCCCCTAGAGCATTTAACGGAACGTCAAGCTCGCCTGTAACAAAGCCGTTCGCATTGTATTCGGTCTCCCCATGACGGATGAAATAAAACTCATTGCTGAATAGGGGGATTCTAAGCTTCATAGACTACGTAATCACCCTCTTGTATTCTGCGTTTGATGTGTTTTTTGATTATATCGCGCCTAAATGCTGGTATCTTATCAATAAACAGCACACCCTCAAGGTGGTCTATCTCGTGCTGTAAGATTCGTGCTAGCTGCCCCTCAGCATCTACCTCACGCACAGAGCCTGTCTCATCCATCGCGCGCACCTTTAGTCTGGCAAACCGCTTTACGGGACAGTATTCCCCTGGCAGCGACAAACAGCCCTCATCGCCTACTATCTCACCATTAGCCTCTAAAATTTCTGGATTCACATATACTTGCGTCTTGTGAACCTCTGCGTTGCTACCGCCCTCATCTAACACCACTATGCGCAAATTACGCCCCACCTGCGGTGCTGCAACGCCATAAGCCTGCATACTATACAGGGTATCGGTCATATTTTTTATCAGTTCTGATATTTCCTCTGTAATGCCCTTAACGGGGATAGACTTCTTCCGCAAGCTCGCAGCGGGATACGTCACTATATCCAATACCATAGGACTAACTCAGTCCTGCGAGGGTTATCCCCGCCCTTTCTTTAAGCTGCCCCACAGACATCAGCGGGACAAACTGGTCTAACTCAGGTCCCTTTGTGCGCCCAGTGAGAGCCACCCGCACAGCCATATATAGTGCCTTGCCCTTTGCTCCGCTCTCCTGCCCTATAGCTTTTATGTGCTCTTTATACCAGACAAGGTCTATATGAGCGGGTGCTTCGTCTAGGTGTGCCAAAAAAGCCGTAATTACGCCCTTTGACGTAGGTAGATTCAGTATTTCCAGTGCCTCTGCGTCAGGTCTCGGCATTGGACGGAAATAAACTGCTGTGTATTGAACTATATCAGCCAGTAGCTCTAAATTATCACGCACCGATGCGACAATCTTTTCCAGCAGGTTATTATCAAAGTCATCGTGTATATACCCCGCCTCTAGCAGGTATGGTTTAGCTAACGCTGTAATGCGCGCTATATTTCCAGAGCGTATATAGATACCGTTCATCCATTTTAGTTTGTCAAAGTTGAACACTGCCGCACTTGTTGACACTCTGTCAAAACTAAACTTCTGAATTAGTTCGTCTATTGTAAATATCTCCTGCTCGCTCCCATCAGACCAAGAAAGCAATGCCATAAAGTTTATCAACGCCTCAGGCAGATAGCCTTTAGAGCGAAACTGCTCAACACTAGTGTCCCCGTGTCGCTTTGAGAGCTTTTCTCTATCGCCACCTAATATCATTGGGATATGGGCAAACTTGGGAATATCATAGCCTAGTGCCTCAAATAGCAGGATATGTTTAGGGGTGTTAGATAGGTGGTCGTCCCCGCGGACTACATGCGTAATATGCATCAGCGCATCATCCACCACCACACCGTAGTTATATATGGGCACGCCGTTCGGACGCACTATGATAAAGTCGCCAAACGCACTTGTAGGGAAATGCACGTCTCCTTTGACTATATCGTGGACTACAACATCGTCTTTCTGTATCTTAAACCTAACAGACGGTTTTTCGCCAGCAGCTATGCGTTTGCTCGCATCTGCGGAGCTAATACTGCGACATTTTCCGTCATATATAAACTGTCTGCCCTGCCGCTTTGCATCCTCACGCTTTGCCTCAAGCTCTTCGTTAGAGCAGAAACAATAGTAAGCATCACCCGATTCAATCAGCTTGTCAGTTAACTTTTGGTATATTTCAAGGCGTTCTGTCTGCCTGTATGGTCCATACTGTCCGCCCTTGCCGCCAGCACCTTCGTCCCAGTCAAGACCCAACCAGTGCATATCCTCGTAGATAGTTTGTTCGCTAGTCTCGCTGGAACGCTCTAAATCGGTATCCTCTATGCGCAACACAAACGTCCCGCCTATATTGCGAGCGAATAGATAGTTGAATAGAGCCGCACGCACATTGCCAACGTGCAAGTGCCCTGTAGGGCTGGGGGCAAAACGAACGCGAACGCCCATAGTTTCAGCACTCATAGCACCCATTACTTCACCAGCATATTCATTATATCTACGTATTTACTGGACGCTTTATCTATAATATTTTGTGGCAGTGGCGGTGCAGGGGGTTGCTTATTCCAGCCTATATCTTCAAGATAGTTGCGAATTACCTGTTTATCCATACTATCCTGCTCCATGCCAACCTTATATGCCAGTTTAAGCCAAAATCTGCTAGAATCAGGTGTCAATGCCTCGTCTATTAGTATAATTTCGCCGTTAGGTAGCTTGCCAAACTCAAACTTAGTGTCAGCTATTATAATCCCCTTAGAGAAGGCATAATCAGCAGCAAACTTGTATAGTTCAAGCGTCTTGTCTCTCAAAAATTTGGCATCTTCTGCACCAATCATCTTAACAAGTCGCTCGTATGAGATGTTTTCATCGTGAGTGCCGACCGCTTCCTTAGTGGCGGGGGTGAACATAGGCTCCGACAAGCGTCCTGAAAGTTGCAAGCCACGTGGCAACTGAACTCCGCATACCTTGCAGTTAATCATATATTCTTTCCACGCAGAGCCTGTTATATGCCCGCGGGCAACACATTCCGCAGGGAAAGGTTGACACTTTTTAACGAGCATAGAACGCCCATTAAGTTTTGATTTATATGGGAGGATACTGGCGGGCATAGCATCAAAATCGTCAGTAATAAAATGGTTCGGGATTATGTGTGCCGTCTTCTCAAACCAAAACTTGGACAGGTTATGAAGAACTGCACCTTTTTCAGGTATCCCACTGCCTAAAATAACATCAAAGGCTGATACGCGGTCGGTAGTAACGATAAGCAACTTGTTGCCTAAGTCGTATATATCGCGAACCTTGCCACGCCCTAGTAGTTTTAACTCAGGGATTTCCGTTTCTTTAATAACAGGCGAAACATTAGCCATAGCATACCTCCCACAAGGCTACTATAAACTATAACCACATCACAAACAAAAGGCAAGTGAGAAAAAGGGGGCAAAAGCCCCCTTTTTCTTATATAGCGTAATATACTGCTTTTTTAACTTCTTCTTTTTTAGCTCTGGCTTCTGTCTCTGCTTTGGACTTACCGAAACTCCACTTGAAGCTAACCTCTGCTGTGTTCTCTGAATAGTCTCCCTTG
>NZ_BAAIHG010000081.1:0-4339 GCF_054655775.1 Candidatus Termitispirillum reticulitermitis
GTGTCAACATAATGCTGACAGCCGAACCAAAGGGCCAGTTGCGGGCATCTAAAAACTGATTCTTCACGAGATTCCCAACTAGCAAGACCTTTGAGCCACCTAATATATCAGGTATATAAAATAAGCCCAATGCGGGGAGGAACACCAGCATACTGCCTGCAATAAGCCCGGGGGTGGACAGCGGAACGACCACACGCATAATAGCCTGCAACTTGTTTGCGCCTAAATCATGCGCCGCTTCTACAGTTGATAAGGAACAAGAGGCGACACTGCTTGACGCTCTACGTGAGAGAGCAAGAAAGGCGTATAAATGGTTTGTAGGTGGTGGCAACTTTTGCGCTGATATTTACCAAATACACCCAAATGACAAGGTGTATAAGAAAGACGCTGGCAAATGGAAAGCAGAGATAATATCCAACTATATGGCACAGCTCAATAAAGGCATACCGCTATGGCGGAAGAAATACCCGACTGCAAGGCGGGTGATGACGTTAAAGATAAACGATATGGTCAAGGCGGAGTTTTGCGCTAAGGATGATAAACTGCCGAAAGGTATAGCGGACTTCGTTAAAGCTAAAGCGGAGAAAACGAATGCCGATAAGGTTGAGGTTATATTTAGAGTGAAGAAAATGAGTTCTGAAGGAACTATTTTCTTGCGCCCTGATGGAATAACAAAGGAAGAGGGCGACACTAAAAGCTGGAGTTCCAGTGCCGCCTCACTATGTAAGTATAAAGCACGTAAGATTTACGTGTCCCCGCTGGGCGATGTGACAGACAAAGGATTTGACAACAAATGGCTGAATGATAAATAACATCATTGAGGTTTCAAGCGACAACAAAGAGTTGTCAGCATATCGCGGTTTCTTGCGCTTTAAGTTTGCCGGTAAAAATTTTCTAAATGTTCTATTGTATATCGTTATGATGTCGCCTGACGTTGTCATGGGTATATCGTTATTAGTTTTGTTCCTTGCACTCAATTTGCCGCAGGGTTTTTGGACGCTATTGGTTACGCACATTACATTTAGTATTCCGTTTGCATTTGTTACTCTTTATACGCGTCTTGTAGGCTTTGATAAGTATATTGTTGAGGCAGCGCGCGACTTGGGTGCGGACGAGTGGCAGACGTTTCTTCATATTATCCTGCCGATGTTGTTACCTGCTGTAGGGGCGGGCTGGCTACTGTCGTTCACTATTTCGCTTGATGATGCAATCGGCAGCTTTTTTGTGGCGGGACCGTCATTCCAAATGTTGCCCCTGACAATATATTCTATGGTGAGGCTGGGCGTAAAGCCAGACCTAAACGCTCTAAGTGCGTTGATGTTTGTCGCATCCCTTTTATTGGTTTTTGCGGCACAAATGTTATTGAAGGAGAAGAAAGGTAAAAAAGTATGAAACCACATGAGATAGAAATAGAAAGTTTTAGGCTGATAGATGGGTTAGTTGATTTTGTCCCGTTTGTAGAGGTGGGGCATTATAGGTGCAATGAACTGAATGTTGTTAAAAGGATGATTCATGCCTGTGGAGATATTGGTATTGCTAATAGCGTTCGGCTATCAAGTAATGCTTATCGGGTGGGTATAGATGCTCTGAAAGCTGGTGCGCCTGTAGTATGTGATGTGCAGATGGTTGTCAGCGGACTATCAGCGAGGGTAAAAGCCGACAGCGATGTTTATTGTTTTATAAATGAACCTGAAGTTGTCAATGAGGCAAAGACAATGGGGGAGACTAGAGCGCGCAGAGCATTATTTTACGCCGCAAAGCGTTATCCTGACGCTATATATATAATAGGCAATGCCCCCACTGCATTATTGGCATTGCTAGAACTGTATAGGCAAGATAAAATATCGCCCGCACTAGTGATAGGTATTCCCGTAGGTTTTGTTATGGCGCGCGAATCAAAAGATGAATTAGTGAACACGAGCTTAAATTATATTACCTGTCTAGGCAACAGGGGCGGTTCGCCGATGTCTGCAGCGGTGCTGAATGCATTAGCTATAGATGCTCCCCTTGCGAATTAAGCGCAAGGGGAGAGCACAGTTTTAGAAACGCACTAAGTTAAGCGTATTATATCGCTTCTTGTTCCTGTATAATTGGTTTGTCAGGGTTTATAAAGAACCAAGTGATAAAACCTAGCACAGGGATGCAGGCACTGAACGCAAACGCCCCGTCCCAACCAAACGATAGCTGCATAATTGCCGTTAGAGTAGGGGCTATAATCCCGCCTATCTGCCCCCAAGAGTTCATCCATGAGGTGGTTGCGGCAGCGTATTTTGAGCCTAAGTCCTGTGAAGACGACCAGATACCTATATAATTTAATCCTAAGAACGTCATACATACGCAGAGCATAGCAACGGTCATCTCAATAGATACAGCCTTAGTTGCGGCATATAGACCGAAAGCACAGCCCATCATACCTATAAAACCTAGCCTAGTGCGCGCCTTAGACTTAGGTTCGCCTTTACGGACGCTAGCATCGCTCCATTTGCCCGCAAGGAAAACGCTAACACACATACATAGCCATGGCAGAGAGGCATATAGCCCTGATAGCTTAAAACTACCGCCACGAGCCTCGCTCAGATAAACTGGAATCCACGTGAGAAACAGATACATTGTGTAGTTTGTAGCGAAGTAGCATAACCCGAATGCCCAGAAACGAGGAACAGAAAGCATATTTTTCCAAGGAGTCTTTATGGGTGCTGGTTTTGTTGCTTCAAGTGCTGCCCTTGACTTGCCGGTTATATATTCAATTTCGGCATCGTTAATGGTTGGATGCTCATTTGGTCTGTTGCGCACATAAAAAAACCAAGCTAAGCCTATCAGAACACCAAGTATTCCGTAGCTGTAGAACGACCAACGCCAGCCGAAGTTGGTTGATACAAAGACGGTGATTACTGCGCCAATAGCAGGTCCTAAGAACGTTCCTACAAGCAACATAGCGGATGTAATTCCTTTCTCCGTAGAGTTAAACCATTTAGAAAAGGTTGCCCCTACATTCGGATATAGCGGACCTTCTCCAGCCCCGACAAACATACGCAGTGCAATAAGGGCTACAAAGCTCCACGCAAACGGTGTTAAGAACGTGGCGACAGAGAAGAATATGAGAGAAAATGCTCCAACGGAGCGGATGCCAAACTTATCTGATAACATTCCGCCCGGTATTTGCATGAGTGCGTATGCGGCAAAGAAACATGAGCCTATATACCCAAATTGTAGCTTGGTTATGTTAAAAAGCTCCATAAGTTGTTGCGCACAGACACTAAAATTGATTCTATCAAGGTAAGCAAATAGCGATGAGACGAATATTAACGCTAATACTCCCCAACGCACACCAGTTGCCTTGTTTTTGTTGCTTGTTTCTTGTTGCATGTTTTTATCCTTATAAATAATCAAAACCTACCTGTATCTTAATAGATACACACTTGTAAATAAAGTTGATTGCATGTTAAACGGCATAGCCGCAGAGATATATGTATTTTGCCCGTTAGGGCAAAATAGAAATTGACAAGACCACAGAAAGTAACACTTGGTTGGACATAGACAGCACTATAACAGAGATTGCAGGTAAGTCAAGAGTTTTTTTTAGTTGACAACACACAACTTTTCTTATATCATAAGCTACCATATATTCATTCGGTGGAGCACCTAAAACGATAAAGTTCTAAATAAAAATTTAGTGAGAAAAGAGGGGAGGCAGATTGGCTTGCCCCCCTCCGTTTCTGTCCCCTAATTACCCTTTATTTCGCTACTTTCAGCACTTCCCTTACGTAGTTTGGCACTTTCAGCTTATAATCGGTTAGCTGTTTTTCATTTATGTAGCCCTCCATCTCATCGGGCTGGTCCATTACCTTTATAGGCATTGCGCTTGTTTTCTTGCCACGCAGAACTTCCGCTACCATTTTACCTGTGGCTAACCCTATCTTGTAGTTATCCACGCCGTAGGCTACCGTCACATTGCCTTTCTTAGCAGAGGACGGGTCTGCGCTGATAACAGGCACTTTATGCTTTATCGCTATGTTCGTCAAACTGGGCAGTGCTGACACCACGGTGTTGTCATTGGTGACGTAAATAGCATCAACCTTTGAGATTATAGAGCTTGTAGCCTGCTTTACGTCAGCTGTGTTGGCAATAACTGCCGTTATCAGCTCAAGCCCTAGCTCTTTGCTAGCCTCCTGTGTGCGGCGCATTAGTGTTACGCTGTTGACCTCACCGGGGCAATAGACGAACCCGATTTTTTTAACGTTCGGGAGCATATCTTTTATCAGTTTAATCTGTGCTTTGACGGGTGCCATATTGGAAACGCCTGTTAAATTGCCCATTTCAGACACTACTACGACTTAAC
>NZ_BAAIHG010000082.1:0-4315 GCF_054655775.1 Candidatus Termitispirillum reticulitermitis
TATAAATTTTATTGAAATATCTATATTTTGGATGTGCTCAAGCAGTGCTTGTTTTTTGCTGTCGTCAAACACAAAAATGTCTAGGTATAATAGCATTTCATCATCTGTTTGTTGTCCCGCTACCTCTTGCATGGTGACACCGTATAGCGAGTCAGCTGCCGCCATTGTTTGATGTTTATGTGTAATTATTACAAACTGTGTATTTGTCGCAAGTGAGCGCACCATTTCAATGAACCGTCCTACGTTTGCATCATCTAGCGGTGCATCTACCTCATCTAAAAAGCAGAATGGCGTTGGTTTCTGTAAAAACAGCGCAAATAGGAGCGTAAGTGCAGCCAATGCCTTTTCTCCGCCCGACAGCAGGTTTTTATTGCTCACGCGCTTGCCGGGGGGCATAACCACGAGTTCTACGCCTGTGGTGAGCATGTCGTCTGGGTTGGTCAGGCGTAAATCAGCGGTGCCGCTACCAAAAAATCGCGTGAACACATCTAAAAAGTTCTGTCTAACGGCGGTGTATGTATCAGCAAAGATTTGAACAGTGCTAGAGTCTATATCCGATATTAGTTCGGTAAGGTCGCCTATAGCCCGTTCTATATCGGCTTTTTGTGCTGTCTGTGAGCCATATTGCTCACTTTTAACGCTATATTCCTCTTCAGCTGCCATATTTAGTGCGCCAAGCTCGTCTATAGCTCTATCAATATTATTTATATTGTCCTGCACTTGCTGTCTAGTCAGCTCTTTGCCTGCAAATTGTTTATATGTTTCTTCTATATCTATATTATAAACACTTTTTGCTTGTCTAGTCACTTCATTTAGATTGTTGACGGCTGTCTCACGTTTGCTACGGTAGTCAGCTGCTTTTTTGTCTATCTCGTGTAGCTCGCCTGTCAGCTTGTCAAGCCCTGAGCGCAGCTCTTCTAAATATTTATCAACCTCTATAAGCTCCACTTCTCTCTCTTTAATCTCTGCGCTTTTGCCCAGTGCACGTTTGACTAGCTCATCTTTAGCAGCCTTTGCATCGGCAAGCTGTCTCTGCCAGTCGCCCACTTGCACGTCTGCAAGCTCGTCAAGTCGTGCTTTCAGGCTATTTAGTTCCGTCTGTGCGGTCTGTCTGTCATCAGCCACCTTTGCTTTTTCTGATTGCAGTGTCTGTTTGCGCTCTTGGTATTTGGCAAGCTCTCGCATGGCACTTTCATGTTTATCTTTTAGTTCGTCTAGTTGTCCGAGCAGGCTAGATAGTTTCTCATCAGCACTTTTATATTCTCTTTCAGTCTTTGCGTGGGCTAAAGTCGCCTGTTTATGTCGTTCAGCCAGCTCTTCAGCTTCTTTAACTGCGCGGGTGCATTCGCTTGCTTTTAGAACAATCTCTTTATCTATAACGGATGCATTCCTCATCATCCGCTCTTTCTGTTCTAGCAAGTGTTTTAAGGCTTCGGCGGCACTAATGCGTTTATTGTCAAACTCTCCGCGTTGTTTTGTTAGGCTGTCAAGTTCTGCATGAGTTTGTTCCATGCTGGTAGTTAAAGCGTCTAACTGTTCTGTTAGGCTAGTTATCTGTTCGTTCAATTGGGTTGCCTTTGTGTCGGATTCATCAAGCTCTGCCCTGAGTCTCCTGACTATATTTGCTTGATTATCGCTACCGATGTTATGGTATAACGCCCCTTGTTGGTAGAGTCGTCCGCCTATTTTGTTTATAGTCAGGGTATTTTTAGCTTCACCCAGTTGTAAGTTGAATATAAATTTTATTGAAATATCTATATTTTGGATGTGCTCAAGCAGTGCTTGTTTTTTGCTGTCGTCAAACACAAAAATGTCTAGGTATAATAGCATTTCATCATCTGTTTGTTGTCCCGCTACCTCTAAATAGGGGCGACCGCCGAACTCTTCTACTAAAACCTTACCCTCTTCGGAGATGAGTTTTGATGCTATATCGCGCTTTAACAGCTCAATGCTCGCAAGGGTAGTCTGCAAGGCGACATCTATCTTTGCTCTATCCCCTTGCAATGTTTCTTTTTGGTGCTTATTTTCATCAAGTTTGTCTTTAATGGCGGTTAATCTTTCATCTATCGTCTTGACTTCATTTTCAGATTGGGTTAATGTTCCCCTCTGTTCCTCAATACGCCCATCTATAGTGCCGGACTCGCTAACAAGCTCAGCTTTTTCCTTATGCAGTCTAGTTTCTTCAGTTCTATAGCCCGACAGTTCCATCTGCTTTATATTTATCTTGTTGCTGTATTCCGTCAGCCGCTGAGATGTCTCTAAAAATGCATCGTTGCGCCGCTTAACATCTTGCTTACAGCCATCTAGTGTTTGTCTGTGTTCGTCAAGTTCCGTTTGTGCGCTTTCTGCTTGTTCTTCAAAGTCGCTTATGTAGTCAAATGCATCTTGAATTGTTTCAGATAGTTGCTCCAACCGTTCAGTCAGCTTATCTGCCCGCTCTGCGGTGCGCTCAATATCGCCTGCCAGCTGTTCTTTTTGTTCCCCAGCACTGGATATATTGGCTTGGTAGTGGCTAATGCGTCCCTCAGCTTCAAGTTCTCCTTTATGGAGTTCTTCATATTCCGCACGCAATTTTTTTAGTGTTTCGCGTAGCTCCTCGTGTTGACGTTTTTTAGCTGTTTCCTCTGATATGTGTCCTGTTTGTTTTGAGGAGGTGTTGCTCATAGCTATGTTTGATTTCTCAATAGATGCATCTAGCTGGTCGCGCTCCTTTACGAGCTGTGAGTAGATGACGCATAGAAACTGCTTTTCAAGCTCAAGTTTCTCCTGCCTCAACGTTCGGTATTGTTTAACGCGTTCTACTTGCTCTGCTATATGTTCAATATCGCCTGCCAGCACCGCCATTAAATCGTCTATTCTAGCGAGGTTTGCTCTAGTCTGTGCTAGTCTGGTTTCAGCTTCTTTGCGGCGTTCCTTATAGCGCACAACGCCTGCCGTCTCCTCTAAAAAGTAGCGTAATTCATCTGGCGATGAGTTGACGATTTTTGTGACACGTTCTTGTTCTATGATAGATATGCTGCGTGAGCCAAGCCCCGTGTCAAAGAATATATCTCTGATGTCTTTTAGTCGGCATTTGCGTCCGTTGATAAGGTATTCTCTATCGCCTATGCGGTATATCTTGCGTGTGACTGATATATCGCCGAATGTGCCCCATTTCTCTGTCACTTCGCGTGGCAGAGCTGATAGCGTGAGTGTTACTTCGGCATATCCAGCGGGGCGGCGTTTTTCAGAGCCAGCGAAGATGACATCTTCCATATCAGAGCCGCGTAGCTCTGTTGCCCGCTGTTCGCCGAATACCCAGCGTAGCGAGTCCATAATGTTGCTCTTGCCGCTACCGTTAGGACCGACTATAGCGGTGATACCCGCGGGGAACTCTATCAGCGTTTTGTCAGCAAACGATTTGAACCCATGTATGGTCAAGGACTGAAATATCATAACGTGCTAGGCAAGTCCCGCTTTTAACAAATCGTGTATATGGATGATACCCGTCACTTTGCCTGCCTCGTCCACTGTGAATATTGAGGTAATAGAGTATTTTTCCATTATGGAGAGTGCTTTAGCGGCAAGCTCAACTTCTCTTATCGTTTTAGGGTTTTTATGCATTAGTTCGGCGGTTGTCATGCGCATGACATCGCTGTTTTTTTCCATTGCTCTGCGTAGGTCGCCGTCTGTGATAATCCCCGTCAACTTGTTAGTGTTATCAACCACAGCCACACAGCCAAACCCCTTTGAGCTCATAGTATAGAGCATATCTTTCAGTGGGGCATCTTGTCGCACGAGGGGCAGTTCGTCATCGGTATGGTATAGATTATTGACGTGCAGGAGTAGTCGCTTACCCAGTGCGCCTGATGGGTGGAACATAGCGAAATCTTCCGCAGTGAAGCCGCGTTCCTCAACTAATGCTACTGCTAGGGCATCGCCGAGTGCAAGTGATACTGTGGTGCTGGTGGTGGGGGCAAGGTTCATAGGGCAGGCTTCTTCGCGGATTTCTGCGTTCAGCACGGCATCGCTATTTTGTCCAAGCGTTGAGCGAACATTGCCTGTGATAGATATGAGGGGCATATCCATACGCTTGATAGTTGGTAATATTTTCTTGATTTCATCAGTTTCGCCGCTGTTTGATAGGGCGAGGACAGCATCTCCGCGCACAAGCATGCCTAGGTCGCCGTGGGCGCTCTCGGCAGGGTGCATAAATAGTGCGGGTGTGCCGGTGCTGGCGAGTGTAGCGACAATCTTCCGCCCTATGTGACCGGATTTGCCCATACCTGTGACTACAAGGCGACCTTCGCAGTTCATAATGATGTGGACAGCTTTA
>NZ_BAAIHG010000083.1:0-4218 GCF_054655775.1 Candidatus Termitispirillum reticulitermitis
CGGCTAATGACAGGCGGGCATTGCAGGCGGAGTTGGAACAGTTAAAGGCAGATATAGATAGGATTTCAGTTGAGACTGATTTTAATACACATAAGTTGTTATCGGGTGATGCGTCAGGGCTATGGAGTAGCAGTAATGCTGGGATAGATGTTATATTGACGGGTGCGCCAGCTGGTGGCAACTACAAGCTGGAGTTTAGTGTAGAGCCGGGACAGAATGCCGTTTATAAGACGAATATATTTAGCACAGAGAGTCTCACTACGCGTAATCTCTATACTGTTTCAGGCTATACCTCACTTGCTACGACTGCGACTGTTAATATGTCGTCAGCAGCAGTGAGCATAAGTAGCTTGGGGAGATTCGACGCAGGCTATTCTGTCCACTATGGCTCTGGCACTACAGGATATCCGAATAATATTGGTGCGGGTGCACTCTTATGGTCCACTGGTGGGTTATGGGGAACTGATTCTTTGAATAGTAGTCCAGCTTCTAATCCAAATTGTGATATTGTGGTTATGCTTGGTAGTAGTCCTAACAACATGGGTTTTTATATTGCCGTAGAATATAACGGAATAGCAGACGTGCTCACTGTTGGTTCTTCTTCTGCAACTAACTTCAAATTTACATTATACAGCGTAACAAGTGATGAAACTGTGACGCTTGACATCGTCACGAGCCTAGTTTATGACCCTGGTGATGGTAATGGCGTTATGGAGTTTAACTGCTCCACAACAAGCGTGATGAGCTTTTGGGGGAGTGCACCTAATATGATAATTAATTTCTCTGACATTTCGCACATAACGCCGGGAGCGAAAGCACTGATGGGGATAACGCACTCAACTTCCACTGCGATAACACCTGCCGATGACACGCAACGAGTGGTTAGTATGGACGTGCCAACTGCGAAAGCGGGCAATATGAACTTTGCGCAATATCCAGATACGAATGACTCTCAGCTTGGTTTCCAGACGCCGCGTGTCCTGTGGGATAAAGACAACGGCGACCTGCAATACAATGTTGTTACGATTGATAATACTGGCGAGTTTCGTGTGATGAAGACTGTGTTGCCTGTTTCTGCGTTTGAAACAGCTAGCAACAAACGTATGGTGGAGTATGTGGCATTACCTGTTGGCGAGGCTCGTCTTATGGACGTAGCGCAGTTCACAGATTCGAATGGTCGCATGCTCTTAGATAATACTAGAAAGCTGACATTGCTCGGCAACAACAAGACTGCTGATATATATCTGGACAAGTATAATACATTGCAGGAGCTGAACGATAAGATAGCTTATGCGATAGCTATAACACTAGAGATGGGCGACCCCGATGTTGACATCAGCAGACTGGCACATATAGTAACAGCTACTGGTAGTGGTAACGATGCTGTGAAGGGCACTATTGTTATACAGGGGGCTATGACGGGTCGGAATTCAGAGATACGTTTTGTAGCGGATGAAGATATCCTTAAGGCGTTAAGCATAGAGCAGATACAGCAGTCTGAGAATGATGTTATAACGATGAACGTATTTGATGCGCATACGGAGCAGTATATCAATAGTGATATATCAATAGACTATATGATGAGGGGTGTTATAAAGGGGGTTAATATAAAGCTCAACCCGAATATAATTACCAGTGCGAAGATGGGTGTTGATGGCAATATAGTATTTGAGCAGGACGCAAATTTAGACCCGCAGTATATCCATATAGCGAACAGAGAGACTGATACGCAGATAGGTGCGAATGCGGGGCAGTATATGGATATAAGCGTAGGCAGGGTTGATACTGTGTCGTTAGAGATAAATGATGTATATCTGACTACCTTGCCTGATTCGCAGAGGGCACTTTTTAAGATAGATTCTGCCATTAAAAATGTAGTGCAGCAGAGGGCGGAGATAGGTTCTCGTATCAACAGGATGGAATATGCGTTGAAATCGTTATCTATCGGACAGCAAAATATTCTGGCGGCGTCAAGCAGGATAAGGGATATTGATATGGCAAAGGCGAGTGCAGAGTTCGCGAAGAACCAGATAATGATGAACGCAGCCACAGCAATGCTAGCACAAGCTAACCAGTTGCCGCAAATGGCACTACAACTGATAAATAGGTAATAACAGTCTTTCTATTTATCTCTCCCTTAGCATTCTGAAGAATGTTTGCATCGCCTCGGCAATCTCGTCGGCGCATAGTCCGTAGCTATAGTTCACACGGTGGTTCAGCCCATCGGCATCAAATAGTTGCGCTCTGCTAATGACACCGCCAAATTTCGGCTCGCATACTCCGAACACCACGCGGGCTATACGCGCCTGCAATATCGCCCCCGCACACATAAAACACGGTTCCGCTGTCACAAATAGCTCCGCCCCTATTAGTCGCCAATTGCCTACTATTTCACATGCACGTTCTATCGCCAGTATCTCGGCATGGGCTGTTGCCTGCCTGCGTTGCTCCTTGCGGTTATGCTCCGCTGAAAGAAGTTCGTCATTTATAAATAGTGCCGCACCGATTGGCGTTTCAAGTTCATCAGCTGCCCGTTGCGCCTCATCAATGGCAACCCGCATCTTAGCTATATCAGTCATCCGCTTGTTTCCAGTGCACTCATCACTAGCCCTGCAAATACTATCGCTGCAGTTTCCGCCTTTAATATATTGCTAACGGGTGAAACTATATCAAAGCCCTTGTTTGCCAACATTAACGCCTCGTCATCTGTAAAGCCCCCCTCAGGACCTATCACAATATTGATATTTCTGCTTGTTACAACTGGAGGAGTTTTTACGGGTGCACGTTCATAAAATAGTATATTATTTCCACCACTTTCTATTGCTATATCGCTGATAGGCATGTCATCAGCTATCTCAGGAGGCTGTTCTCGCTCAGACTGCAGAGTAGCTGCTACAGCGATACTTTTATACCTTTTTAGAGCGTTTTCCTTTAGCGCACCGCTATGTTTGCTTATGACGGGAACAATTTTTGTCGCCCCAATCTCCGTGAGCTTTTCTACCACAGTATCCATATATTCGCGCTTTAACAGACACTGATAAACGCAGAATGAATAATCGGGCACGATAATATCGCGAGCACTAGTGGCACGGACAACTACCTCACGCTTGTCCTGCGCTACAATTTTAACACGGACAAGTTTAGTTGGCATCAACACTTCAAGCTCATCGCCAATATTTAGGCGCAACACTTTTGTGATGTAGTGTGCGTTTGCATCTGTAATCGCCACATCACCATCTGCAACAATATCTATACCTATCGGCAGATATATTCGCTTCATTTTATGCTACCCCTCATATCTGCTCCTCTGCCTATTGTAGCATAAATATTTCCATACTCCCCTCTTGTTTTTTTATTTATTATGTAGTAATCTAGTAGCTGTGTGGGTTCAATCCCACATTTTTTATTATACGGATAGCGGTGTTAGTTGTGAATAATAGCGTTGTTGATGTGATTGCGCCCATTGCGAGCGAACTTGCGACTGGGCAGGGGCTGAAACTCTACGGCATTACCCTGCAAAGGGAGCGAGAGGGCACTGTTATGCGCATTATGCTTGATAGTGCCGTTGAAGGGGTTAGCCTTGATAGGTGTGCGGCAGTGTCGCGGGGCATATCAGCTTGGCTTGATAACAATGGGGATGACTTTATCCCCTTTAAGAGCTATACTTTAGAGGTTTCCTCCCTTGGTATTGACAGACCGCTGAGAGATGAAGCTGATTTCATAGAGAATATCGGGAGGCTGTGTCTTTTGGAGACTAGAGAGAAAGACGCTAGTGGGCGCAAACGCTTTCGGGGGAATATTATAGATGTATCAGGCGGTATAGTTTCGCTTGATTGTAAAGAAGAGGGCGTTGTGTTTAAGGTAAAAGTAGCTGATGTAAAGAAAGCCAAACTTGAGATAGAGTTATAGCTTAGTAGATAAATATAGAAAAATAAGGAGTTTTTAGGTATATGGAGACGACTCATAATAGTGCTATCGGCAGAGATTTTATCATGCAGGAGCTTGGAGAGCTAAAGCGCGAGAAAGGTATCACGCGTGAGGAGCTTTCGGAGGCTATGCACGATGCTATCGCAGCTGCTGTGGCAAAGCGCATAGGTAAATATCTTGAGCCTGAAATAATCGTTGACGTTGACACCGGCGAGCTTGATATAAAAGTGCCGAAAGAGGTAACTGAGACCAGTGTTAGCAATTGGGACGAGATAACGCTGAAAGAGGCGG
>NZ_BAAIHG010000084.1:0-4209 GCF_054655775.1 Candidatus Termitispirillum reticulitermitis
TGCGTCAAGCGTGATAAGCGGATTCTCCTTTAATGTGGCAATAATTTTATTGCTAGTTTTTAGGCTAGTTTTTTAGCTCGTTTTCTGTTCGTATTCCAAAAACTGTTTGACTTTGCCCTCTTATCTTTGTAAAATCTTGCTGTGGGCAAGCGCAAGTTTATAGTTGTTTGTGTTGCACTCGTTTCTGTTGTAGTGACGGTGGTGGCTGTTGTGGTGCACCGCACGGGTGGAGATAGTGCCACGCTCACTAACATTAAGACTGGTCACTACAGGCTTGCTTGCTACGATGCCCGCTGGCTGTTAGACGAGAACCTCGCTATGCTCCGACAGAAAACCGCCCAGCTTGGACTAGACAACGCTACAAATAACACTAATGTTGCTAACACTCGTGATGTGAAAGACATAAAGAAAGCGATGGATATAGTCTATCGCGATAAGAGCGAAGCTCAAGTGGCGTTGGATAGCTGGTATAGTGAGTTGATGTCGGGTGTAGCGCGCTTTGTAGGTAAAGATGAGCAGAAGATGTTAGCAATACAAGATAGCGTTGGCAGAGACTATGTATCAATATTCTATGCAGCAGTGTATATAACACAAGGTGTTTTAGATGAAAAGAAGGCGCGCGAAGGGCTGACTCAAGAATTCTGCGCGATGTAGAATGATAAATGGGGAGACTGACAGATGAAAACCAAAGTTTTACTACTTGCATCAGTAGCAACGCTCACGCTTGTAATGTTAGTGGCAGGCTGCACTAGGACGACCAAGACTAGCAAAAAAGCGGCGGATGGCAGTGCTGACACAGCTGCAGAGTTTGCTATAGAGGCTGGCAAAGCCGCGCAAGGGCAGAGCAAGGTCAAACTAGCGCAATGCTTTGAGTGTCACGATACAGTCGGCACACTCCACAAGTCGGGCACGCATAAAGATGTCAATTGTATATCCTGCCACACTGAGCTGGCGGCGCATTTAGCGGACAGTGCCGATAGACCGGGAACCGACACCTCTTGGCAATCTTGCGGACAGTGCCATGCACAGCAGATGGACACAATGTTGCAGGTTAGCTACCACCGCCCTGCACGTGATGAAAAATCACAACCTACTAACAGAATTCCCGTTTGGTATGATAAGCTTATGGCACCGCACGGCTTTACAAAAGAGCATGCACTTACCCGCCCGCATGCGTTGATGTTGATAGACCAATATGTTGTTGACCGCGCATTCGGCGGCAGATTTCAACCAAAACACGGCTGGGAATATGTGCTGGAAACGGGCAGAGTGTGGGATATACTTGAAGACACACACCCAGAGGAGCCAGGGCAAAAGTCATTCCTACCACAAACTGCGACTGCTAACAACCCTGTATGTATAAACTGTAAGACGGCTGACCATATACTGGATTGGGCATATATGGGCGACCCTGATGTGGGTGCTAAGTGGAGCAGGACATCCAATTCAGTGCAAATGGCAAAGAGCACCAATTACGGCATTAACTGTTTCTTCTGCCACGACCCTCATGCGGCTAAACCGCGTATCATACGGGACGCGCTCATTGAGGCACTGAGCGATGAAACAGCCGACAACGTATATACACGGGATGCTAACCGCACCAAGATAGAGGTTATCACTATGGGTGAGCGTGGCTACGAGCGCAAGATTGCCCTGTTAGATAAGCCAGATAGCAGGCTGATGTGTGCACAATGCCACGTTGAGTATAACTGCAACCCAGGGACTAATGCGGAGACGGGCGAACCTGTTGGCTTTAACAGCAGGCTGACCAATCACTATCCGCTGAAAAATGCGCTAGAGCTATACACTCACTACTATGAAGATATAAAGTTTGTAGATTTTAAGAACAAATTTGACGGCGCACCCCTGTGGAAAGGACAGCATCCAGAGTTTGAAACGTATTATGAATCTACACACTCTAAACTTGGCGTTGGTTGTGCGGATTGCCATACGCAGATGAGCGTTAAGGGAGAGGGTGGCAAGTTCACCGACCACTTTGCGCAATCTCCGCGACATATAGCAAAAGCGGCGTGCTTGAAGTCGGGCTGTCATAGTCAGTGGACGGAAGAGCAGGCTATTTACACTATGGACTCTGTGAAAGCCTATACTAAGGGGCGTATGCGCAAGGCGGAGTTCTGGCTGTCAACGCTAATTGATAAGATAAACGAGGCTAATAGGGCGAATGTAAGCCCTGAAGTGTTGGAGGCGGCTCGCAAGGCGCATTCTCAGGCGCATATATTGTGGGAATACTGGACGGCAGAAAACTCAGATGGTTTCCACAACCCTGCACTTGCTAGGCAGAGCCTGACACAGTCTATAACTATATCAACAAATGCTATAGATGCGCTTGACAATGCTATGAAGTAAAAATAGTGGGACTATACGGTTGACAAAGAAAATAAAATAATTGTTTGTTTTTATCTTTTATTTATGTTAGAGTATGAGACTTTATACTCTGATAGGTCTGATAAATGGATAGATTTAATGATGTTCTGCGCACGGCTAGTGAAAAGCTAGCCAGTGCGTATGTTGCGTATTTTGATATTAAGAGAGATTATCGCCTAGGGCAGACGGGGCAGGCAAAGCAAATAGTTGTGCCTGTGTTTGGTGAGTTCCACGCCCGCAAAGAGAAGTATGTTTTAATGAAAAAGGCTATCATCGGTGTGAGTGAGGGTAGCGAGTATCTATTCATACTTTCATTTGAGCGTATTGATGAGCAAGCGTTTCAGGCTATTGTAGATATTGCAAAGGTTGCAGAGAGGGAGCTTGTCAAGCCACATGGCGAGCATATGTATTCCTATATCAGCATGGTGGTGTTATGTGGCAGCATTGATGAGAGTGTTGCTAGAAAGGTTAAAAAGTTTAGTCAATACAAGATGTATCGTTTTTGGTTTCACGGCTATTCGGTAGCTAATGTAGTGGCGGTGGTATTAGACAGTGATAATGTCGGCGGGGGCAAGGTGAACATCCGCAGTGTCGTAAGCAACAGGGATGGCAAATCGTTAAAGAATAATGTGTGTGATATATTAAGTAAATGAGGTTATTATGAACGCAATTGTTATTTTGTTGTTAGCATTAGTTCTACTTGCTATAGCGTATATCTGCTATGGTAGCTGGCTTGCGCGTCAATGGGGTATAGACCCTACTAAGCCCACTCCTGCGCACACTATGAGGGACGGCATTGACTACATTCCCACAAAGGCTCCTGTCTTGATGGGTCACCACTTTGCATCCATCGCGGGTGCCGGACCTATCAATGGTCCTATTATGGCGGCAGTCTTTGGCTGGGTGCCAGTGTTCTTGTGGTTGATTATTGGCGGCATATTCATTGGTGCTGTGCATGATTTCTCCTCTTTGTTTGCGTCTGTGCGCAACAAAGGGCAGTCTATTGGGGTTATTATCCAACAGACATTGGGGATTTCAGGCAAACGCCTATTTATTATATTCTCGTGGCTGACGTTAGTTCTGGTGGTTGCGGCTTTTGCTGACATTGTTGCCAGCACATTTGTAGGCTTTACAAAGGACGGCGCACAGCTTACGCCGAACGCTTCAGCAGCATCTACATCTATAATATTTGTATTTGTAGCTATTATATTCGGGCTTATACTATCACGTATCAGCCAAAGCACGGTTAAATCATGTGCATTGGGTATTGCTCTCGTTGTGCTCTGCGTATGGCTGGGAATGAAGTTCCCTATATACCTGACCAAGCCTGTCTGGATGTATATCGTGCTTGGTTATATATTTGTCGCATCGGTTACCCCTGTGTGGATACTATTGCAACCGCGCGACTTCTTAAACTCGTTCCTGCTATATGCAATGATGATTATGGCTGTGGTTGGCATTATAGCTAGCAATCCTACTATAAGCCTGCCTGCTTTCACTAGCTGGGAGCCTATACCGGGCTGGACGCTGTTTCCTATACTGTTCATCACTATAGCCTGCGGGTCAATATCGGGTTTCCACAGCTTGATATCTTCTGGCACCACCGCTAAGCAGCTGGACAGCGAAGCTGATGCTAAACCTATCGGCTATGGGGCAATGTTGATTGAAACTAGTCTTGCTGTTACGGCTCTGATAGCTGTAGGTGTGTATGTGAACGGCTCTAAGCTAACGGGCACGCCACCTATGATATTTGCAAACGGGGTGGCAAACTTTGTAGCTACTGTAGGCATGCCACGCGATGTGGCGTATACTGTGCTGATACTA
>NZ_BAAIHG010000085.1:0-4076 GCF_054655775.1 Candidatus Termitispirillum reticulitermitis
GCCAAACCTGCCCAGCATAAAGTTTAGCAGTCTTAATAAAATAGTGCCCACAGCTATTACTATCGCTCTGTTAGCTGCCATTGAGTCGCTCCTATCGGCTGTTGTGGCTGACGGAATGACTGGGGACAGGCACGATTCCAACACGGAGCTGTTCGCTCAAGGGATTGGTAATATTATGTCAGGCTTGTTCGGTGGTATCCCTGCAACAGGGGCTATTGCCCGCACGGTGACAAACATTAAAGCAGGTGGCGTAACGTCTGTGGCGGGATTAGTCCACGCTATAACGCTATTATTATTTATAATGTTATTCTCTGGGCTAGTGGAGCACATACCGATGTCAGCGATAGCGGGTATGCTTATGGTTGTATCTATAGATATGTTTAACTACAAGCGGTTCAAGACTTTCGCGAAAGCGGGCAGTGCTGAGTTCAGCATAATGTTGCTTGCCTTTGTGCTGACAATCGTAATAGATATAACGGTGGCAGTAGAGGTAGGCGTGGTGCTTGCCGCACTGATATTTATGAAGAAAATGAGTGATGTGACTACCCTTGACGATATGTCAGAGCACCATAAAGACAGAGCAGATGACCCTAACGACCTAATGTATAAAACCGTTCCTAATGATGTTGGCGTCTATGAAATTAACGGACCATTGTTTTTTGGTGCGGCTGACAACCTGATACACGCCCTTGAGAGCATAAACCACATGCCACACGTAGTTGTTCTGCGTATGAGGAAAGTTCCAGTTATGGATAGCACGGGTTTGAACGCCCTTGAGCGGTTCTGGGAGCTTTGCAGACTCAACCGCGCTGCCTTTTTAATATCGGGCATGCAGGAACAACCCTATGAAATGTTAAAGAATAATACATTGTTCAGACGTATCGGCGAAAAGAATTTGCTGAAAGATATAGACGCAGCACTTGCTAGAGCTAAAGAAATATTGAATGAAATGAAATAAAGGGTGGCGACAAAAAATTTCTTGACATGCCCATTCTGCTGTATTATTATTAGGAACAGGCAGGCTTGAACATGAAAAAAATAGAAGCAATAATTAAACCGTTTCAGCTTGATGACGTGAAAGAAAAGCTCACAGAGATGGGCATCACCGGAATTACCGTTACGGAAGTAAAGGGTTTCGGCAGACAGCTAGGGCATTCAGAGCTGTATCGCGGTGGCGAATATGTCATAGATTTTATCCCCAAACTAAAGATAGAGGTTGTTTTGCCTGACGATGTCGTGGAGCAGGCGGCGGAAGCCATTATGCTGTCCGCGCGCACGGGGCGTATCGGAGACGGCAAGATATTTATATTGCCTATTGAAACGGCTATTCGCATACGGACAGGGGAGACGGGAGAAGGTGCTTTGTAGCTTATGCGGGGTTCTAGTCCTAAAATATATAAAGAGGTGAAGGTATGACTGTTCAGGAAATTATGGCATTGTTGAAAAAGGACGTTCGTATGGTTGACATCCGTTTCACGGATATGCTCGGTGCATGGCAGCACTCGGTTGTTCCTGCGGCGGAGTTTCCGGAAGACGTGTTCAAGGATGGAGTAGCTTTTGATGGCTCATCCATTCAGGGCTGGAAAAGCATAGATTCAAGCGATATGCTTATTATCCCCGACCCTAACACTGCTTTTTTAGACCCATTCACAGAATTGCCCACAATAGTTATTAGTTGTGACGTGTTTGACCCTATCACAGGTGCTCCTTACGACAGAAGTCCGCGCTATATAGCTCAAAAGGCATTAGCTTACCTGAAATCAACTGGTATTGCTGATGAATGTTTTGTAGGACCAGAGCTTGAGTTCTTTATCTTTGATAACGTTCAATATCAAGTCGCTCCTCAAAGCACTTTCTATGCGCTTGATGCTAATGAGGCTGGTTGGAACACTCGCCGCTATGAGGATGGCAAAAATACTGGCTATAAGGTAGAAGCTAAGGCGGGCTATTATCCTGTTAGCCCTAACGATGCGCTTTATAACCTACGTGCAGAAATGGCTGTTACTCTGGAAAAGTCTGGTATATCGGTTGAGTGTCATCACCATGAGGTAGCAGTTGCCCAGCACGAGATTGATATTAAGTTCCGCCCTCTGCTAGAGCAGGCTGACAATGTGCTGAAATATAAATATATCGTCCGCAACGTAGCGTTGAAACACGGCAAGTCGGTAACATTTATGCCGAAACCATTGTTTGGCGACAACGGTAGCGGTATGCACACGCACATGTCGCTGTGGAAAGCGGGTAAGCCATTATTCGCTGGTAGTGCGTATGCGGGGCTGTCTGAAACGGCACTATACTACATAGGTGGCGTATTAAAGCATGCTAAAGCAGTTGCAGCGTTTTCTAACCCTTCTTTGAACTCTTACCGCCGTCTAGTGCCCGGCTTTGAAGCTCCTGTGAACTTGGCGTATTCTGCTAGAAATCGCAGTGCATCTATCCGCATACCGATGAACTCTAAAAACCCTAAGGCTAAGCGCGTAGAGGTTCGGTTCCCTGACACGACTGCTAACCCGTATCTATCGTTCACAGCATTACTGCTTGCTGGGCTTGATGGCGTGTTGAACAAGATAGACCCAGGTGCCGCTATGGATAAGAACCTATACGACCTAGACCCTATAGAGCTGGCGAATGTGCCACAAATGCCCGGTAGCTTGGACGAGGCATTGCATGCACTAGAAAACGACCATGCGTTCCTGCTAAAGGGCGATACCTTCACCGAAGACTTTATAAATGCTTGGATAAACTTAAAGGTAGATGGAGAGATTAAACCCAGCAGGTTGCTCCCGTCTCCATTTGAATTCCAAAAGTATTACGGATATTAGAACAAAGCTCCCCCAATGGGGGAGCTTTTTTATTGGGACTACATATTTGACTAAACTAGAAATTTCATCTAAAAATAACAAGTTATAGAACAAGGAGGCTTATTATGCGAGTGGCAGAAACAATGACTATGGATGAAAAGATAGGTATGGCACTACGAAGTGTTCGGTTAAAAAAGGCGGGCAAAGAAGAATAGGCTATCATTGCCGTATTTCATAACTCCCAACATAATATATTGGCTACTCTTGTCAACTATCTATGTCAGCTCCAAAAATTTTATTTGACAAGCACATAAAATTTACATAATATTTGGTATGAGTGAATAGAAATAGGGGGGTTGCTTGTGAAAAAAGGTTATATGGTGGCTCTGGTAGCTAGCTTTACTTTTATAGTTGCGATTGTTGCGTATGCGGCGACTGCTCCAGCTAAAATCAACCTGCACTCTGGCTGGAAGGTTGCGGGCAAGGTTCAGAAAGATGTCGTTTTCTTGCACGGCACACATTCTTCGGGGATGGTGTGCACCACCTGCCACGCGTCTAATGACGGTGGCAAATTTGTGCCTACTGGCAACTACAAGCTGAACGGCACGAAATACACATCTGACGGTGCTAAGCTAGAAATAAAGGGAGCAGGCATTAAGAACGCAGCTCACGCTTTCTGCTATAGTTGCCACGCTGATGTTGCAAATAAAGGCAAAAAGCAGCCCAAGAATACCGACTGCAAGAGTTGCCACACTGGCGCGTAAGCACTGATGTTTCCGGCTGGACGTCCTAGGAGGTTGCGTCTTAATAAAACTATCCGCCGTATGGTTAGGGAGACTAGTCTTGCGGTGGATGACTTTATACTCCCCCTCTTCGTCTGCGAGGGGGACAACGTCAAAAGACCAATCAATTCTATGCCTGATGTGTATCAGCTAAGTGTTGATAATATCGTTAAAGAGTGTATAGAAGTTGAAAAACTGGGGATAGGTGCCGTTATCCTATTTGGCATTCCATTGCATAAAGATTCTGAGGGGAGCGAAGCCTACAACGATGACGGCATTGTTCAGCGAGCTGTGCGAGCTATCAAGCAAAATTGCAGTGAACTATTAGTTATAACAGATGTTTGTCTGTGTGAATACACAGACCATGGGCATTGTGGGCTACTGGATGGCGACTATGTGAGTAACGATGCTACGTTAGAGCTGTTAAGTATGGAAGCCATATCACATGCAAAAGCTGGTGCTGACATTGTTGCTCCAAGCGATATGATGGATG
>NZ_BAAIHG010000086.1:0-3872 GCF_054655775.1 Candidatus Termitispirillum reticulitermitis
GTTTAATATTCAAGATATGATGAAAAATATGATGCCTAGCAAAAAGAAGTCTCGTAAAGTGCCCATTAAAGAGGCGCGTAGCATAGTAGAGCAGCAGGAACGTGCTAAAATGATTGATTTTGAAGATGTCCGCACCACAGCAATCAAGCGTGTAGAGGAACAGGGCATAGTATTCCTTGATGAGATAGATAAAATTTGCCAGTCGGCTGGTATTAAAGGGGACTCTGTATCACGTGAGGGGGTGCAGCGTGATTTGTTGCCAATAGTAGAAGGTTCAACGGTAATGACTAAGTATGGTATGGTAAAGACCGACCATATTTTATTTATTGCGGCGGGTGCATTTTCTGCATCAAAGCCGAGTGATTTATTGCCAGAGTTGCAGGGGCGTTTTCCTATACGGGTGGAGCTTGACAATTTGACCAAAGACGATTTCATTCGCATATTGAAGGAGCCTGAAAACTCGCTTACGGGACAATACGTATCGCTATTGCAGCAGGACGGAGTGGATTTGAAATTTACCGATGACGGCATTCAAGCGGTGGCGGAGATGGCGTTTGAGATGAACCAAAATGTTGAAAACATCGGCGCAAGGAGATTGCATACACTTATGGAAAAGACTCTTGAAGATGTTGCCTATGATGCCCCTGAAGTTGTCAGTGGCAAGGTTGTTGTCAATCGTAAATACGTTAGTAGCCGTTTAGAAAAACTAGTCCGCGATAAACAGTCGCGCGAATATATATTGTGATTGATATGTTAAAGAAAATACTTATTGTTTTACAGTTCACATTATTTGCTAGTCAAGTTTTTGCGGCGAGCGAAGCTGCTACGGCGTTGCGCAGCCTAGTGTCGTATTTTCGCGCTATGAATGGCATAGTTGTTAGTTCTAGTAGTGGCGAAGTCACTACCGATTTAGGTGAGAATAGGAAAACCGCAGAAGGGCTGACATTGTCTGTTGTGCGGAATGGAGAGGCTATAGTCCACCCTGTAACGGGCAAGGTGCTTGGCTACAAACAGGCAGATATAGGCAAGATTACCATAAAGAGTGTTCATCCAGAGTATAGCACGGCTAAATTGTTATCTGGCAAGCTACCTCAGGCAAAAGATAAAGTATTATTCTCGTTGCCGCTGAATGTGCGTTTCGTTTTGAATGGGCTTGATAAAGAGAGTGAGGAGGATGTTGAGGCTTTAATCAAAGGGGAGCAGCTATTTAATGTTAGTTCGGATAATAATAGCGATTATGTAATTAAGATAGATAAATTGAGCGGTATTACCACCTGCAATGTGACGCAAAAGGATGGCAAGGTAATCTATTCTACCTCTGTGAGCAGTGAAGATGGGATACTCCTTGATAGTTCGTGGTTTATAAATGACACGAGCCTGTCGTTAGCGGGCAACTACAGGGCGTTGGCGGTGGGCAGGTTTGTCAGGGGTGACAGCAAGCTATACGTTGCAGTTGCACAGCCAAAGAGCGTTGTTATCCTTGATTTGCAGAGCTTAAAGCAGGTTGGTGAGCTGGGTGGTAAATTCCAGCAGATTGTTTCCCTTGACGCGTTAGATATGGACGGGGACGGCGTTGATGAAATATTTATATCAAATATATATAGGGACAGCTACTCGTCTTCATCTGTTTATCAGCACGATGGGCAAAGCTATAAGCTAGTTCAGGGTGACATAGACTTTTTAATGCGGAGTTATAGCGTTTCAGGTAGCAAACGCAGGTTGCTAGCTCAGCAGCTCAATAATGATGGAGGCTATAGGGGAGATATATTTGACGTAGCGTTTAAGAACGGCAAATATGTGTTGGGTGGTTCTGTTAATTTTACCACTGGCAAACAGCTTTTTGGCTATCTGCCAGTATCTGACAGCTTGTTTATAAACATTGCACAGAGCGGCAGGTTGTCTGTGGCTAGCCCTAAGGGTGCGGAATATGAGGCACCGGGCTATTACGGGGACACGTCTAATATGATTCGTCCTAACTTGCCTAGTGTAGAACGCAACGATGCACTTGCCGTATATGGTATGACTATTTACGTGCGTCCGCATATAGAGGTGTTGGATACAGGCACAGCAACCAAGTATTATATAATAGTCCGCAACGAGCAACGCACTAAGATGTTTGAGAATACGCAGATGTTTTCCAAATCGGGTTTTGCGGTATATAGCTATAACTTTTCCGCACTAGAGGCTATATCGGGCGTGTCAGGGCTACCACCTATTATAATGGATATTTGCACCTATACTGACGGCACAGATACATATCTATTAGTGCTGAATACTAAAGAGGGCTGGCTCAGCTCATCTAGCAGGCTAATTAGATATAAGCTGAATATGCCAGCACACTTAAAGGGCAAGAAATAGGGCAAGTATTTAAATTGACTTTTTTATAAGGTGTGGTGTAAGATAAGAAACACAGGGAGGTTAAAAATGCTAGACAATCTGATTGCTACGCCTATTTTTACAAGCACTAAAGAGTTTCTTGAAAAGAAACGCTCCCTTATTACTGAGGCTATAAATTTCCCAACGGGAACTTATGATTGTCCTCAAAAGATTGTTACGGCAAACTTTAGCACCGATAGAGAGGCTTACTTCTACAAACCGGGGAAGGAAACTCAACGCCGTAATCCTAATATATACGATATGAACCCCAACGTCGGCATTATTGGCGGTGTTAGCGAGACAGCAAGGTGGGCATTCCAGCAATTATGGGAATACCTTATAAAAATCTCAATCATTCAGCAGGACACATTCAAAAAAGTTCTAGTTTTGCTGTATAGGCTATGTTTTCTCACTGACCATAAAGAAAACTCCACTGGCAACCTGCGCTATCAGCCCTCTAATGAGCTATTGGAGTATATAAAAAACATTCAAGACTTCGTCCTAACAGCTGGCTTTAGGGAAAAGTTCAACACTCAAGAACTTCCTCTGTTAGATTTCCTATATTTCGTTGACCTGCTGGCTTGGAACGAAGACGTGAAGTATCACGGAATAAAGGGGACGCCATATTTTGCCAACTACACTGAAAGCAAGACTGGACGGACGAATACGATTTTGTCCATAATAGGCGCACCGATACTTATTAGCGATTTTATACAAGATATAATATACAAAACTGCTAACAAAGGCGTCATAGACGTTCACTTAATCACGTCAACTATACAGAAATTCTCAAAAACACGTGGGTTATGTGTCCTCTCTAACGAGGAACTGCTAACACATCTTGCGCCATATTTAGTGGAGAAAGTATAATGAACACTCCACTGCTTAACCTGCAAGACAAAGTCTTTAATGAAGACGTAATGACAACACTATCCAAAATACCCGATAACTCTGTGGCTATGCTCTACGGAGACCCCGACTATAACGTGGGCATTAACTATGCTGGCGCAAAATATACCCAAAAGTGGAATGATTATATTGACTGGTATATCACGCTAACAAAGGAATGTATGCGGGTATTAAAACCAGATGGCAACCTGTTTATGTTGAACTACCCGAAACAAAATGCCTATTTGCGGGTGAAATACCTTGATAACAACGCGTATAATGTTTTTGACTACGTATGGGTGTATAACAGCAACGTTGGACACTCACCTAAAAAGTTCACAACGGCGCATCGCTCTGTGCTACACGCCACAAAATCGGAAAACAATAGTTTCTATAAAGAGCAGGTAGCTGTTCCATACCAAAACCCAAATGACAAAAGAATAAAACAAAATATTGCTAACGGCTCGGCTGGGCGTATGCCATACTCTTGGTGGTATTTTGACCTTGTGAAAAATGTCTCTAAAGACAAGACCTTTCATTCCTGCCAAATACCGCTTTCTTTAGTAGAAATGCTTATTAAAGCTACCACAAAGGAGAACGATTTAGTT
>NZ_BAAIHG010000087.1:0-3751 GCF_054655775.1 Candidatus Termitispirillum reticulitermitis
TATCCAGCACCATATCATGCCACATTTCGTAAGTAGGGTCATCAAACTTGCGCTGTATCTCTTGGACGACAACAGGCTTCTCCCGCTCAATCTCTTCGGGGATGAACAGTGCATTAAATACCATATCAGACACTACCTTGAATGCAATATCTGCAAACTCTACCGGGATAGTTACGTGATATTCGGTGAAGTCTTTGCTCGTGCCAGCGTTAGTGCGCCCGCCATGCGACTCCACCACTGCATCCAGCTCATCGGGCTTAAAGTTCTTAGTCCCCTTGAATACTAAGTGCTCTAAAAAGTGCGATATGCCATTTATTTTAGGCACTTCATTAACAGAGCCAGTCTTTACCCATGCCTGCACCGATATAACCTGTGTGCGCGGCGTCTGCTCAAAGACCACCGACATGCCATTTGCCAGTTTAAATTCCTCGCTATTAGCCAACGACGCCCCCCCTACATAGAGTATTACCGCTAGGGTTAGTAGCACTATATGTCTTAACATAACTGCTAACATAGCATAAACAGAATGGAAAGTCAAGTAGCATAAACGGAGTATTAGAGCGTTTGCAAGGGATGGAAAGTTTTAATATATTTATTGGACATTGTTAGAACTATGTGCTAGAATTGTGCAAAACAGTGGGCACAAGTTTCAACGTGCCATCGTAATATAATCATCGCTGTTGCTGGGGTTTCACTAGTATTAGGGGAAAGGTATGAGGTTTTGCTTTGACAAGGTGGCTTGTCAGAACATTCGCAAGTCACTCCGTAAAGAATGGCTTGAAACTAATGGTTCTGGCGACTACGCCTCTAGCTCGCTCATCTGTTGCAATACCCGTAAATATCACGGATTGCTTGTGGCGGGTGCTGGACTGGAGAATCGTCACGTCTTATTATCCTCACTTGATGAGTCTGTTCTTGTAGATAACAAAGAGATGTTTTTCTCGTCTCACCGCTACCCTGATGGTGTGCAACACCCTGTCGGGCACGAATATATCAGCGCAATGGAAACTGGTGTCTGGACTATATTTAAGTATATGTTCGGCGATTTGAAGATAGTAAAAGAGGTTATGATGGTGCCCGGCAAGCGTGCCGTTATCATCAGCTACCATATACACTGCTCATCCGATATGCCTAAAGCACACCTGCGTATCAAGCCTATGACTGCGTTTCGGCACTTTCACGCACTCACGCACGAAAATGATGTTATAAACAAGAAAACAACTCCTATCCCATCAGGCTATAAGTTAAATGCTTACAAGGGGGTGCCACAGCTATGTCTGCAACTATTCGGCGACAACAATACCGTTGTGGGCAAAAAACAATACTGGTATAAAAACGTTGAGTATATAGTTGAGGCTGAACGTGGTTTTGACAGCAGGGAAGACCTCTTTATGCCCGGTGAGTTTGAAATAGAGCTTGTTCCCAATAAGAAAGTTTATCTGTTTGCCTCTACAGAGCCGTTTGACGAGATGTTTCCTGAGAAAAATGCCACTATAGAGAAGGTGTGGTTCACGGAGCTGTCTAGGCGTGAATTGTTAGCTAAAGATGCCGACACGTTAGAGGGACACCTTGCACTGGAGGGGGAGAAGTTTATCATTCGCCAGCTGAATGGCGACCCTGCTGTAGTTGCGGGCTACCACTGGTTCGGCGTATGGGGTAGAGATATGTATTTATCGCTACCGGGCTTAACGTTCTGTGCGGGCAGAGTGGCTGTTGGTGCGCATATATTGCAAACAGCTACTCGGTATATAAAAGATGGACTTATTCCGAATATGTACTCATCTGACGGCAATAGCCATGCATATAACTCTGCAGACGCTTCGCTTACATATATTTGGGCTATCAGCAAGATGTTAGTGGCTGACCCTAGCTCTAAATCGTTTGTCAAGAAGGAGCTTTGGTCTGTTATAAAAGATATTATAGCGGCGTATAGCAATGGTAGCGTGCCGTTTGCATTTGTGGATGCATCGGGACTGTTGCACGTAGGAGATGAGAACACACAGCTTACGTGGATGGACGCCAGTGTGAATGGTGTGCCCGTTACGCCGAGACACGGTTGCCCTGTTGAGATAAATGCACTTTGGTTTAACGCGTTAGCTTTTGCGAATGAATTGGCTGTTGAATTTAAAGATAAGACATGGGAAAAGCCCGATTTAGAAGCTATACAGAATGAGTTTTTTAAGCGTTTCTGGGTTAGCGACCCGCAGGGAGGCTATCTAGCCGATGTATGGCGGGACGGCTGGCGCGATATGTCATTAAGACCGAATCAAATATTTGCTATGTCTATGCCGTATCCGATATTGGAAGAGAAATACCACAAAGAAGCTATTGCGCGGGTGCGCCATTATCTGCTGACACCATTCGGGCTTAGGACGCTTGCTCCCGGTTCTTATGGCTACAGAGCTAGCTACGCTGGCGGACCTGCAGAACGGGACGGCGCATATCATCAGGGCACTGTTTGGACTTGGCTTTTGTCACATTACGCAGAGGCATTGCTCCGTTGTCATAAAGGTGATGACGGGGTTGCAGCAGGTAAATTATTACGGACTATAAAACCACTATTTACGCAACATTTAGCTGATGCGGGGGTAGGTAGCATATCGGAAATATTTGCAGGAGACCCGCCGCACCAAGCGGACGGCACTATAGCACAGGCATGGAGTGTGGCGGGTTGCCTACGGATGTTGCAGTTGGTTAATGAATATGAACCTGATGTTTATGCCG
Organism: Candidatus Termitispirillum reticulitermitis; assembly: GCF_054655775.1. Lineage (NCBI taxonomy): Bacteria > Pseudomonadati > Deferribacterota > Deferribacteres > Deferribacterales > Termitispirillaceae (SeqCode) > Termitispirillum (SeqCode) > Candidatus Termitispirillum reticulitermitis. Next base: position 2,725 of record NZ_BAAIHG010000087.1, read on the forward strand.
AGTGGGTGAACTCGCTTGATTTAGGCAAGTATGAGAGCACTCAATTATTTGGAGAAGTTCAGCGAGGCGGTAATAAGGGCAGTTCCTCTGTTAGAACCAAAAAAGGGTAGGCACTAATGCGAGTGTTAATGTTTGGTTGGGAATACCCTCCGTATATGAGTGGTGGGCTGGGTACAGCTTGCTACGATATGACGCAGGCACTTGCCCGCAAGGGGACGCAGGTTATATTTGTGCAACCGCAGGCTAAGGGTATCGGCGAAGTACCACTTGAATATGGCATTAGGCAGAGAACAGCAGACGGCGTTCAAGTTAAAAATAAATATTACGATTCTCGGTGGCGTAGAGCGTTTGATGAGATGTGGGAAAAGAACGTGTCGGTTCATTCGGTTGATTCGGCTATGACAAGCCCCTATTTTACTCCGCGTAGCTACGATGAATATCTGCAAAGTCTTGTGGTTAGCAGGAACGAAATGGCTCTTAATAGCGTTATATATGGCTATAACGATGGGACGATTTCACTGCACGGCGGTTATGGGCAAGATTTAATGAGTGAAGTCTATCGCTATAGCATTGCGGCGGGAGCGATTGCGCTAGAGGAGAGCTTTGATGTAATCCATGCACACGACTGGATGACCTATCTAGCGGGAATTATGGCTAAACGTATCACAGGCAAGCCGCTATTTGTGCATGCCCATGCACTAGAGTTTGACAGGAGCACTATGGAAAATGTCAACTCTGAGATAGCTCATATTGAATGGATGGGTTATGATGCGGCTGATAAGGTTATAGCAGTTAGCCAATATACGAAAAACTTGATAATGAAACACTACAACATACCTGAAAGCAAGATAGAGGTAGTGCATAACGCCGTTACCAAGGGCAATGCAGCAAAAGATTATAAAATACCTGATTTATGTTTGAATGAGAAACGGGTTCTATTTTTAGGCAGAGTAACATATCAAAAGGGACCTGATTACTTTATGGAAGCTGCTCGGCTGGTGCTGGACAAGTTGCCTAATACACGCTT
>NZ_BAAIHG010000088.1:0-3561 GCF_054655775.1 Candidatus Termitispirillum reticulitermitis
GTTAGCTATGATGTTGACGTAGAATCTCAAGGGGGCGCGCCTGTAGCTGCTGCTCCTGTGGCTCGTGCGGCGGCTCCTGCTACTAAGGCGGCTCCTGCTGGAGCAGAAGGTTTCGCTGCAGGTGATGGCTTGAAAGCACCTTTGGGCGGAACTATTCACGAAGTGCTGTGCAAACCGGGCATGAGCGTGAAGAGGGGTGATACCCTATTTGTAATTGAAGCTATGAAGATGCACACGAAGCTTGCTGCTGATAAGGATGCGAACTTGGGCGATGTGCTTGTTAAGGTTGGCGACAACATTAAGATAGCTCAATTGCTTGTAAGATACGTATAATACTAACAAAAGTTTTATTGCGGGGGAGCTGAAAAGCTCCCCTGTTGCGTTGTAGCCCATTCGTTCCATTTAGCCCACTTTTTGCCGATTATATACTTGATGGACTTATTATGTTGCAAGTGAACCTTACGTTGTGAACGGATACTTCTCCTCTCCCCTCTCCATCGGGACTTGGAAACATCCTCTAATCTCTAACTAACCCTTAAAACCAGTAGAGACGATTATTTTCCCTTCCCCAAGAACGACAAATGCTTAATGCTTATTATAAATAATTTGACTTTATCTATATTTTAGTATATATTAAATCAGATAATATATGCTATAATATCTATTAAACTATGAGGTTGTAATGAAAAGAACATCTATCTTGCCACTCCCTGTTCGCAAAGCGTTGCGAAAACTGGGCAGTGATATAAAGGAGGCTCGTATAAGACGTCGTCTAACTATGGGGTTAGTGGCGGAGCGTGCGGGTATCACAGCTGTCAGCTTGTCAAGGGTTGAACGTGGGGATGGGGCGGTGTCTATCGCCATATATGGCAAAGTGTTGTTTGTCTTGGGGCTAACTGATAACCTCTATAACCTAGCAGACACTGCAAATGACACGCTTGGGCAAGTGCTAGCGAGTGAACAGCTACCTAAACGTGTTCGCTATAAGAAGAGGGCTACAAATGGTTGATAAAAAGGTTTATGTGTTTATTGAACTAGAGGGTGTAAACCAGCTAGTCGGGCAGATGTGGATGCATTTCAGAAACGGCACTGAAACGGCGTCCTTTGAGTATTCACAAGAATGGTTGGAGAATGACAAACGTTTTTCGCTAGAACCATCGCTATACCTGTCTAGTGGTGTTCAGCATACCAATAAGAAGATTTTCGGAGCTATAGGCGACTCTGCTCCTGACCGCTGGGGCAGAGCGTTGATGAAAAAAATTAAGACAGGAAAAACATTAAACGAAATAGACTATCTGCTACTTGTTAACGATAGGACACGTCAAGGGGCGTTGCGCTTTAAGTCCGATTTAGAAGGCGAGTTTCTGACTACTACATCGGATATGGAATCTATTCCCCCAATTGTTGAGCTATCCAAGCTGTTGGCGGCATCTGAAAATATTGTTGAGGACAAAGAAACGAGTAGCGATTTGAAATTATTGTTTGCGCCGGGTTCATCTCTGGGAGGCGCACGTCCCAAAGCTTCTGTTATTGATAATCAAGGCAATTTATGCATTGCTAAATTTCCCAAGAAAGATGATGACAGTAATGTAGTCCTGTGGGAGGCTGTCGCCTTATCTTTGGCAAAGCTGGCGGGTATTAACACCCCCAACTGGCGGTTAGTTCAAGTGGCAGACAAGGCGGTTATCGTTATTAAAAGATTTGATAGATTGAATACTTGGCGTATTCCTTTCCTTTCAGCGATGAGTATGCTCGGTGCATCGGATAATGATGGACAATCATACAGCTATATGGACATTGCAGATGCTCTGCGTCAATCAGGAGCACAACCTAAAGATGACTTAGTTGAACTATGGCGGCGAATCGTATTCTCAATCCTCATTTCTAATACAGACGACCACTTGAGAAATCACGGTTTTTTATATCAAAATGAGCAAGGGTGGCGCTTATCGCCAGTCTACGACCTTAACCCGTCAGCAGATAGCACAGGGCATTTGCACACCTTTATCTCACAAGATGATAGCACGGCTTCGCTGGAGCTAGCTTTGTCAGTTGCTGACTACTTCGGGCTAAACAATATTGAAGCTACCTATATTATTGACGAGGTTAAGTCTGCCGTTGTTGACTGGGCGAAAGTAGCTAGGGGACTAAATATTCCACAGACAGAAATCAAACGTATGGGGACTGCTTTTTATGCTTGACGAAAGCAGAACAAATATGCTCCAGTAGCAGATTATAAGGCAACAAAAAAGTTTGTAAATTTAACCAAGGTTAAATTTACACGTTTTTTTACTCTTATAGCACGATTATTTTTAGAAGTCAAAGAAAACTGCAAGAACAGCCATATATCAGCCACCCCTACCCTACCCGTTCACGAGGTTGCCCCCGTCAAGGGGGAGGGAAAACTCCATTGTCAACCGTGTAAAAATAACCTTGGTTAGTTTGACAAAATAAAAGGATGGTTTGTGTATGAAAAAGCCTTTTGTCCTGTTTTTGTTGATGTGCTTTATGGCTTGTGGCGGAGTATTCGCCATAGCGCAGGGTAATAAATATACCTTGGGGGTAGATGCCTTTTATGATAACGGCATCTGCAGGGATGGCGATAACAAGCGCATAACGGGGATTGTTCGTAGCGTAGATGATGATGGCGATATGTATGTATGGCAAGTTAAAAATGGGTTAATTACGTTTTCATGGGCATTTTATCCCAGCGGTAGGTTAGCAACGGAATTTCCATTCAAGAACGGCGTGACGGAAGGCAATGCGAAATTGTATTACGAGAGCGGACGATTAAAGTGGACATATCCCTATGTGAATGACAAGAAGCAAGGGGTGGCTACGGGCTACGCTGATAATGGCAGAATACTTATGAAAATTACCTACAAAAATGATAGGGCTGTAAGCGGTGCTTGTGCCAACGGCAGAGCCTTAACGTTCGCAGAATTGACTAATCTTATGAATGGCTTGAATGTGGATTGCTACTGACGCAGAATATGGGGGGCGATAAGTGAACATCCTTAAAGAACAAAAGTCCCCTCACGGGGGCTATACCTATTTTATTATACAACAATATCGTTATGTAGTTCTTTTAACTCGGCGAGGGAAAGCCCCACGAGGTCGGCAACATCCTCTACAGGATAGCCTTTAGTCAAGAGGTTTTTGGCAACGTCCAGTTTGCCTCTCAGTTCGCCTTTCAGCTCCCCTCTTTGCAAGCCTTGTTCTAAGCCTTGCTCTAAGCCTCGTTCTAAGCCTTCTTCTAAGCCTTCTTCATACCTAGCCATTTCAGCGTCTTCTTGTGTTAATTCCATAGTTAGCATATTGAACACCTCCACTGAGTGTTTATGTAAAAAATCTCTTAATATCCCTCGTTCTATACATATCTTTATCGCCCGCTCCATAGCACTGGATAACGCTACTTTATCCCTGCTATTTATCCCTCTTGTCTCCTGCCTAACTACCTCCACAAACTCCGCATAGTCCCCAAGCGTTCCGCTCGCTTTCAATACCTTGCCATTATGCCCTTTATTAACATTCAGCACACGAGCTTCTAACTCTAAAAAG
>NZ_BAAIHG010000089.1:0-3377 GCF_054655775.1 Candidatus Termitispirillum reticulitermitis
AAATGGGATAGAGAACTTTTGGAATCAGGCTAAGAGGCAGATGCGGAAGTTTAACGGGATACAGAAAGACAAGTTTAACTTGTTTCTAAAGGAGTGTGAGTTTAGGTTTAATTATGGAACACCAAAAAACCTATTGACAACACTAAAAAAATGGATTAGAGTGTATCATAAAGAGGCTGAAAAATAATTTTATCTATGTCAGCCCCTAATAATGACTAACAAGGGGAAATAGCCATGGCGGATAATACAAAATCTATAAAGTTGCGAGCTTTTAATATAAAAAGCACCGATATGATTGTAAATGCATCAGAGATTTTAACTCAATTAAAAACTAAATTACCTAATACAAAGGCAAAGGATAGGCAAAAAGTTTTGAATTCAGAAGACCCGACTGGCGAGCATGATGTTATGTCGGATTTTACTATTCAAGAGAACATATTCTCTGGAACTATTCTGCGGATAATACCTAATGGCGATGATGAACATATTGAAGCTAATCTGTTTGAAAAAGAGACTTTTTCAATAGATGAAATAAAAAGAACTAAAGCTGGTGGTGCCGCTATTTATAAAAGCCATACCCATATATGTTTGGATGATGCAAATATAATTACAGACTTGCGATACCCAAATACTATCCAAGGGGTGGAAACATATATAAATAGTTTGTTAGACACCCATATTTTTAAGTTTAATCCGATAGTAATTCCAAAACCAAATATGTCGCTGGTCGATATTAGCACTATGACTTTTTCAGATTCGTCTAATCAGTCGTCGATAAATACGACCGAGAGAAAATCATTTTGGATAGATAAAACAATGATAAAATCCATAATGGATAAAGTTTTATCAGATACACAAACATTAGCCGATATAGATATAGAGCAACTTATATCTGCTAAACTTCAATTAAAATTTGTAAAACCAAAAAGTATGTCGGAAGATGACTATAAACGCAAACTATCTGCTATGTTGAAACCAATAAGCGATTTGGACAATGTTTCGTTTGAAAGCAAGGATAAAAGGAAATTGAGTGCTAAAGACTTATTGCGTGAGAAGCTGGTATCTATTGAAAAAACGGATACTGGATTTATAAGCGAGCAACAATTAAACATAGAAATGGCAATATTTCTGGATGAGATAAAAAATGAAGAAAACCATTCTTAGAATTTTTTTTGTCATAGCAGTGACCGTATTATTTGGGTCATTGTTGAATATAACCTTTTCCGAGGGATTTATATCAACCATTTATAATGTGTCAGGAATAGTGTTTTCTATCGGACTAGGGCTGATTGTGAGTTTCAGTATAGATGGAGTAAAAGAACGAGATCACATAATAACAATTAGAAAGAATATCCGTAATGTTAGAAGTGCTTTTATTAAATATTTTGTGATGGCTACTTTTGTTTATTTGTTTTATAGTCATATCCCCAATCAGGCTATACAGATAAAAAACATTACAATTAAATTTGATTCATCATGGCTTGCGGTGATTTTTATATTATTTTCTATATTGTATTTTATTAGGAACTTTATAGATATACAGAAATTAAAAGATGATATTTTTGATAAAACATTAAAATAAGCACAGCCCCGCTTCGGCGGGGTTTTCTTTTGCCTAAAATCAAGGAATCACAAATGAACGGAATGGACAAGACGGCCGGCCGCTGGCGGGTTGGGCGCATTTGCGGCAGTTGATAGCGGATATTTTGACAACGCCTATCGGCTCGCGGGTTATGCGGCGGGATTACGGAAGCCGGATATTCCAACGAATAGACGCGCCGCTGACGGGCGAACTTGTCGCCGAAATCTATGCCGATGTCGTCGAAGCCCTTTTCAACTACGAACCGCGCTTCGAGGTGTCGGCGGTTTCGGTCGTATCCGTCTCCGGCGGCAAGATTGAGCTTGACCTCGAAGGCAAGTATATGAACGAGAACATAAAACTGAACAACCTGACGATTTCATAGGAACGACAATGGCGAATGCGCGCGAAGATTTGCAGGACTTTCTAACGCCGGACTATGTGGACTTGTCCGCAATACCCGCGCCCAAAGTGATAGAGGAGCTTTCATTCGGGGACATCTTCGACGAGCTGCTGATTGATTTCAAGAAGCGCAATCCGAGCTATGACGCTCTGCTGGAAAGCGACCCCGCGATAATCGTGCTGGAATGCTACGCATACCGCGAAACCCTGCTGCGCCACCGCATAAACGAAGCCGCCAAAGCCAATCTGCTGGCGTATGCGGCTGGTTCGGACTTGGATAATCTGGCGGCGTTCTACGGCATAGAACGGATGGTTGTTGACACGGGCGACCCGAACGCAACACCGCCGGTTCGGAAAAAGCCTATCTGTTCCACACCCTGTCCGCGTCGCCGCTGGTCAAGTCTGCCAGTGTTTCCAGCCCGTCGGCGGGACAGGTTTCAATAACGATACTGGGCATATCGGGCGACGGCAAAACGGACGCGGAAACAATCGCGGCAGTGCGGGCATATCTTTCTGCGGATGACAAGCGACCGCTGACCGACAATGTGGTTGTGCAACCGGCGCAGATTATCCCGTATTCCGTCAATGCCCGCGTGCATATCTATCTCGGGCCGAGCGTGTCCATCGTCGCGGAAGAATACGAAAAGAACCTGCGGGCGTATCTGTCAAAGCAGCACAACATCGGTTCGCTGGTCGCAAAATCGGGGATTTATGACGCACTGCATACCGAGGGCGTGCAGCGGGTTGAACTGCTGTCGCCCGCCACCGACATAGAAACGACAAAGTAGCAGGCGGCGTATTGCACCGGAATCAATTTGGAAGTTATCGTTGTCAGCACAGAATAGCATATTGCCGCCGAACGCAACACCGTTGCAGAAAGACTTTGAAGCCGCGAGTAGCTCGCGGCTTTCATTATTGAACAACAATCTGCGATATGTGAACAATCCAGATTTATGCCCCGAGAATATCCTGTCGTGGCTGGCGTGGGCGGTGTCGGTTGATGTGTGGAGAGGTGCCAACTACTTCCTGCACGGCACTAGCAAAGGCATCTTTTAATGCCAGCTCTTTGTTTTTACCATAGCCAGTGACTACACGTGCTATAGTAGCCTTGTTAGCCTCAATGCCCCTGTCTTGTGCTAAAACCAGCACAGGGAAAAGCAATGCAAAAAAGACTACAGCAAGAATGCGAAAATAGCACCTGCCTCTCGCTATTGCACCATAAGGCTTTTTCATATACAAACCATCCTTTTTATTTTCTCAAACTAACCAAGGTTATTTTGAGAAAGTTATGAACGGGTATTTCTCTCCCCCTAGATGAGCGTCAATGGCTGAACAAACCCCCATCGTTTCCTGCGGAGACGCTCCCCCGTTGGGGGAGAATATAAGAGGGGTGGCG
>NZ_BAAIHG010000090.1:0-3375 GCF_054655775.1 Candidatus Termitispirillum reticulitermitis
CACAGCAAAACACAATATCTGCTGAATCTCAGATAAGAGACCTAGACTTCGCAGAGGCTTCCGCTGACCTAGCAAAAAAACAACTACTAATGACCACACAAACAAACCTGCTCTCGCAAACTAACGCACTGCCACAAACAATAATGCAACTGATAAAATTCTGATGTGATGCCACAGTTAAAATGCCCCTATTTAAGTGAGGGGCATTTTAACTTGTGCAATTACATACTCATTAAATCCATTGACAAAACAATTTTCTGTGTATAAAATCGGCATGAGGATGTTTATGAAATATGCCAAGATGACGGGTAGTGGCAACGACTTCATTATCGTTAATAATATGGATAGGCGGCTAAATGTCGCAGATATTGCCCCTCTGGTGCCTAAAATATGCGCTAGGGGCGTATCTATAGGAGCAGACGGCTTTTTTATGATAGAGCCAGCTGACACAAAAGACGTTGACTTCAAATGGCATTTTTATAATTCAGATGGCACAACTGGCGAGATGTGTGGCAATGGCAGTCGCTGTGTAGCGCGCTTTGTCCACAGACTAGGCTATGTTGGTAAAAATATGCGTTTCCTCACTGGCGCGGGCGTGATAGCCGCAGAAATTATTGATGAAACCCACGTTAAAGTTCAACTGACAACCCCCCATAGTTTAGTTATAGATAAAACATTAGACGCAGGTAGCAGGCAGATTAAATACTCTTATGTTAACACAGGCGTGCCACATGCCGTATTGTTTGTAGATGATGTAGAAAGTGCCGATGTAGCAGGGCTTGGCAGGCTTTTACGCTATCACAGCGCATTTGCCCCAGCGGGTGCTAATGTTGACTTTGTAAAGATGGTGGCACCGGATATCCTACGTATGCGGACTTACGAACGCGGAGTTGAAGGAGAAACGCTTGCTTGTGGCACTGGAGCAGTGGCAAGTGCACTAATTGCGATAGAAAAGGGGCTTGTGAAGTCGCCTGTGCATATTAAAACGAGTGGCAACATTGATATGAATGTTTATATGGTGAATGGCACACCCTATCTGGAGGGGGAAGCAAGGCTCTTGTCAGAGGGGGAGATGTTTAGTGAGGCTATGAAATACTAATTTACTAGATTAGTGGGAGGCGACTATGTTTAAGGGCAGTATAACGGCACTGGTGACACCTTTCAAGAAAGATGGAGAGGTTGATGAAAAGGCTTTAGAGCGGCTAGTTGAATTTCAAATATCAGAGGGCACGGATGTAATACTGCCGTGTGGCACGACCGGCGAATCCGCCACTATGGAGCATAAAGAAGAAATCTACATCACCAAACGTGTCATTGAGATGGTTAATAAACGTGTGCCTGTTATCGCAGGTGCGGGTTCAAACGACACAAAGGTGTCCATTCACTTGGCTGAAGCTGCCAAAAAGAACGGAGCAGACGGCGCACTACTGGTTACCCCATATTACAATAAACCTACGCAGGAGGGGATGTATCAGCACTTTAAGGCTGCGGCGGAAGCGGTGAATATCCCAATAGTGATGTATAATGTGCCCGGTCGCACGGGCGTGAATATGGCACCCGAGACGGTTGTTCGTTTAAGCAAAATTTCAAATATAGTAGCGGTCAAAGAGGCAAGTGGCACGGTTGATAACACTATGCAGATACTTCACGATGCGCCCGATTTCACAGTGTTATCGGGTGATGATGCGCTAACCTATCCACTAATGGCATTAGGGGCAAAGGGGATTATATCGGTAGCGTCTAACATTATACCGAGAGGGGTATCGGAGCTTGCCGCTGCTATATTTGAAATTTTGCTTAAACGAACAACCGTCTCGGGTGCCATATTCACGCCCGTGCGACCGGGCACATTATACATCACTATTGGGATATTCACCGCTTCCGCCGCAGCCTTAAAGTGCTGATACATCCCCTCCTGCGTAGGTTTATTGTAATATGGGGTAACCAGTAGTGCGCCGTCTGCTCCGTTCTTTTTGGCAGCTTCAGCCAAGTGAATGGACACCTTTGTGTCGTTTGAACCCGCACCTGCGATAACAGGCACACGTTTATTAACCATCTCAATGACACGTTTGGTGATGTAGATTTCTTCTTTATGCTCCATAGTGGCGGATTCGCCGGTCGTGCCACACGGCAGTATTACATCCGTGCCCTCTGATATTTGAAATTCAACTAGCCGCTCTAAAGCCTTTTCATCAACCTCTCCATCTTTCTTGAAAGGTGTCACCAGTGCCGTTATACTGCCCTTAAACATAGTCGCCTCCCACTAATCTAGTAAATTAGTATTTCATAGCCTCACTAAACATCTCCCCCTCTGACAAGAGCCTTGCTTCCCCCTCCAGATAGGGTGTGCCATTCACCATATAAACATTCATATCAATGTTGCCACTCGTTTTAATATGCACAGGCGACTTCACAAGCCCCTTTTCTATCGCAATTAGTGCACTTGCCACTGCTCCAGTGCCACAAGCAAGCGTTTCTCCTTCAACTCCGCGTTCGTAAGTCCGCATACGTAGGATATCCGGTGCCACCATCTTTACAAAGTCAACATTAGCACCCGCTGGGGCAAATGCGCTGTGATAGCGTAAAAGCCTGCCAAGCCCTGCTACATCGGCACTTTCTACATCATCTACAAACAATACGGCATGTGGCACGCCTGTGTTAACATAAGAGTATTTAATCTGCCTGCTACCTGCGTCTAATGTTTTATCTATAACTAAACTATGGGGGGTTGTCAGTTGAACTTTAACGTGGGTTTCATCAATAATTTCTGCGGCTATCACGCCCGCGCCAGTGAGGAAACGCATATTTTTACCAACATAGCCTAGTCTGTGGACAAAGCGCGCTACACAGCGACTGCCATTGCCACACATCTCGCCAGTTGTGCCATCTGAATTATAAAAATGCCATTTGAAGTCAACGTCTTTTGTGTCAGCTGGCTCTATCATAAAAAAGCCGTCTGCTCCTATAGATACGCCCCTAGCGCATATTTTAGGCACCAGAGGGGCAATATCTGCGACATTTAGCCGCCTATCCATATTATTAACGATAATGAAGTCGTTGCCACTACCCGTCATCTTGGCATATTTCATAAACATCCTCATGCCGATTTTATACACAGAAAATTGTTTTGTCAATGGATTTAATGAGTATGTAATTGCACAAGTTAAAATGCCCCTCACTTAAATAGGGGCATTTTAACTGTGGCATCACATCAGAATTTTATCAGTTGCATTATTGTTTGTGGCAGTGCGTTAGTTTGCGAGAGCAGGTTTGTTTGTGTGGTCATTAGTAGTTGTTTTTTTGCTAGGTCAGCGGAAGCCTCTGCGAAGTCTAGGTCTCTTATCTGAGATTCAGCAGATATTGTGTTTTGCTGTG
>NZ_BAAIHG010000091.1:0-3338 GCF_054655775.1 Candidatus Termitispirillum reticulitermitis
TCTTGCCCAGCGATTTCAGCGCTTGGATTACAAGGTTTGCCTGCTCGTTGCCTATGACGCTTTCGCGCAACATCCTATGGCGGAATTCAAGCGTGGTGTTTCCGATTTTGTATTTTCGCGGGCTTCCGCTGGAAATAAAAATATAGCGCGCCGGTACCTGCGTTGAAAGATTCAGATAATTCAGCGCGGTATTGCCTTCGGGGAAAATCGTCCAGTTATATTTGCGGGCAAGCGCATACGCGACCCGCTGTATATCCGGCGCAACTATTTCCTGCAAAAGCGTGCTATACGACGGATAATAGTAAAGTCCGGGAAGAATGCGTGCAATTTTTTCTTCCCGCTCCAACTCACGCAAAGTCTGGTCAATTTCCCACCGCTTAAAATCTTTTGTGAAATCAAAGGCGGAAAATACCCAGTTTTTCCCCCTATACTGAATCCTATCAAATATGCGGATTTTAGCCGTTTGAGCCATATTTATACCCTTTCATTTACTAGAAATATACTATATTTTTTCTAGAAAGTCCAGCGGAGAAATACAGAATTATTTTGCTAATTTCCTGTTTGTATGGATTTTGCGCTTTTGATTCAGTTCCTATTGCTATTATTTTTACTTGATTTAGAATATAACCGAAGGGAGATTCTTTTATGGAATCGCTCTTTTTTGTATCAACCACAGAACAAAAGGGAACTGAAAATGACACCATATCCCCAAATCAAAAAGGACTATCTGACCCTTGCCGATTTCTACAAATATAGTATATTTTTTGTAGAAAGTCCAGCAGTATTTAGCAGAAAAAAGTATAGTTTTTTCTACTAGAAATATAGCATCTTTTTTCTAGTAGGCTCTGTGGCATTTCCGACATACTTCCTATTGCTATTGTTTTTCCTTGATTTAGAATATAACCGAAGGGAGATTCTTTTATGGAATCGCCCTTTTTTTGTATCAACCACAGAACAAAAGGGAACTGAAAATGACACCATATTCCCAAATCAAAGTTGCCGTTAGTAACATTCTGATGGGAGCAACATATCCATTGCGTATATTTCACCGCGCAATGCCCTATGTTTGCCAGTTTCTTCATTTTTTTCATAATAGCGCAATAGCCTATCGGCGTTTTCCCTGTCATCGTCTCCATCCATCATCATTAGGTCGTGCAAGTGCGTATCATGAATGCCACGTCTTTCACGCTCAGCTAGTTCTAGCCCACGTGAACCCATAATCAACAGCTCTGGAGTGATATTTTGAGATGCGTTCTGTTCTATGTAGTCAAGCATAAATGATAGCTTGTCTGCGCCGTAGCCTGTAGCTTCGCCTATATTAACGCTGGAGTTTAGAATATCATGCAACTTGCGAAATATTGACATATATAGGCGGGCGTTATCAATAGATATAGCTTCCCTAGGTAGTCGTTCTAGTGCCATACACTCCACCTCACTATCGCTCATACCGGAATACCTATAACGCTTGCCGTTATACTGTTTAGTAGCAAACTTGTGCGATAACTCACGCACAGTGTCTTCAAAAGACTGTTGTTTCAGAAAAGATTGCTGTTTCGCTTCTAGTGGCTCTGTGATGACCTCTTGATACATTTAGCACCTCTGCTTATATCTGCCATTATCGGCAGGAGCTACTAAAAAGTTAAATTATAATAGCTAGCGCGAGAATAGGTATAGGTGGTTGCCGAGTGGAGTATCGCTGGTATAACCCTGTTTCAGCACGAACTGTTCTATGAGTGCATCAAAGTTTTCGTGAGGTGCAGGGATATTAAAGATAACAAGCCTGTCAGAGTTTGCTTCCTTAATGGCACTAGCTAACTTTTCATAATTTTTATCCCAATTTTGTTGGTCTAGTTTGAATATTATCCCGCTATCAAACTTCATAATATGGTGTATTGTTCTGTGTATGCCCATCTCATCGTTGCCGATAAATGCAATGCATGGCACGTTGTAGTATCCATTGGCAGACGCTCCTGCGTCTGGTATATCAATAAATGGTTTCTCCTTGCCGATAGCAACAATAAGCGTTAGAACAAACAGACAGCCCGCAAGCAAGTTGCGAGGCAGTATAATGCCCTCGCTAGCAATGAATAGAGCAGAGATTACAAACAGGCTTACTACAGGCATAATTGGAAAGATATATCTAACACCGTGCCACGGGGTGCCGAAATAAGAAATTGTTAGTATGTAACAACAAACAGCTAAAAACAGACAACCTAAAAGTTGCAAATCACTCAATCGCCGTTTATGAACTGCTAATATAAACATAGCCACTACTGCAAATGCCAAAACGGGGAGTGTGCCCGCAAGAAAAGAAGTGTTTATATCCCTAATGTAGCCTAACAGATGAGGCATAAACATAGATTTAGTGCGTCCTACAGAAATTACACTAAAAATTTGCGGGTATGCCAAAAGAAACAAGCCAGCACTCACAAGTGCGGTAACAATACACCGTTTAATTTCAGAGAATCTTTTAGCTTTTAATAGATAGATGAGTATTAGTCCTGCAACAGAAGCGCACCATATAATAAAGTATAGGTGAGAATAAGCACCTAAAAAGAACACGGCGCCTAGTGCTATATAATACCTGCCACTAACTTTTGCCTGTTTAGTCAGATATACCGCTAGATAGACTAGTGCTGTGCAGAAGAATGCCACTACACAATATTGTTTGACGTATGTTACGGTTATGATTGCAATGTGGCTAAAACCATAAAGTAGCACGGGGAGGATAGCCAGTAGCTTATCGGGTAGCAGTAATGCTGATAGACGCCATAGCACAATACAAACACCCACAAACCAAAACATATTTACAGCAACACCAAGCCATAAACTAAACGTGTCAGGAAAGAGTGATGACACAAGGTGTAATTGTATATGGTAAAAGGTTGGTGTCCACTCCTGAATAGTCTGCAATGAATGGGAGAATGCCAAGTTAAACAGGTATGACAGGTTCATCTCTGATGTCTGTGCGCTCAGATATTCAAGGTAGTAGCTACCTATTTGCCACGTATCAAATAGTGAAAGCTCGCTAGACGCAATGCCATTAGCAGCCCAAAAAGCTAGTATTTCATCCTTAAATATGCTTGTTTTCTGTGTATTGTAGTAGGCGATTATCCCTAGTTGTAAAGCTATGGTTAGGGCTAGAAGTGCCCAATTAGGACAGCTTTTAATACGCATGTAAGCGTCTTTATAAAAGAATAGGTATAAGAGCAATATTGATATAGTGGTTAGGCTAATAAATAGCGGTAGAAAGCTGTCTGGCAGGGGTGGATATTTGCTCAAAATAGCTCTATCAACACTTGGCGCAACTCGCGTTGGCAAAGTAACGTTGAAGTTAG
>NZ_BAAIHG010000092.1:0-3314 GCF_054655775.1 Candidatus Termitispirillum reticulitermitis
TGTAGCACAGGTGCTGGGGGTTTGTCTATGGATAAAATTAGGGGTAAGATAAGTTTTGCAGTAGCGATGTCGCTGGTTATAGCGGTGCTATTTTGCGTATTGACTATGCGTAGCAGTTATAGAAATGCACAGCTGCGTATAGACGTTACCAGTAGTTCAGGAGACGTGGCGATTTTGTCGGCGCGGCATTCTCAAAATGGTGCGGAGTATGCCTTACGGCTGTCAGGCACTAGGCTTCAGGTCACGAATGCTCCCCTCAATGACAGTGCTGCAAAGCTCTGGCGTCCCCTGCCAGTATTTTGAGCCAAAACCACCTAAATTATAGCTCAGTCGCCGATTTCATCGGCTCGTCTTGCAACATCCTGTTGCGCTGTCTTTGCTGCCAACTGACACAAAAAGCCCTCCCCTTGTTATAGCTCCGTCGGCACGTCCTGTGCCGACTACGCATACGCGTCTTTATTCTCGGCGGAAATAAATCCCGCCTGCGATACGCCGCTACGCAATTCAGTCGCCGATTTCATCGGCTCGTCTTGCGCTCGTCTTGCAACATCCTGTTGCGCTGCCTTTGCTGCCAACTGACACAAAAAGCCCTCCCCGTGAGGGAGGGCACTATGGATAAACTATAGTTTCTAGCTTTTAACCATATTAGGCATTTGCAAACATTGCTGTTGACAGATAGCGTTCGCCCGTGTCCGGCAGTATTGCTACTATCGTCTTGCCAGCATTTTCTGGGCGTTTAGCCAGTTGTGCTGCTGCATGTAGCGCTGCACCAGATGAGATGCCTACGAGTATGCCCTCTACGCGAGCTATTTCACGCCCTGCCTCAAAAGCATCTTCGTTTTTAACGGTGATAACCTCGCTATATATCTTCGTATCTAACACGTCAGGAACAAAACCCGGTCCAATCCCTTGTATCTTGTGCGGACCAGCCCTACCCTCTGACAGCACCGGAGAATCAGCAGGCTCTACGGCTACAAGCTTTATATTAGGATTTTTAGATTTTAAGTACCCGCCCGCACCAGTAATTGTGCCGCCCGTGCCCGTTCCAGAAACAAATATGTCAACCTTGCCACCAGTATCTTCCCATATTTCAGGTCCAGTTGTAGCGAAGTGAACAGCAGGGTTTGCTGGGTTTGAAAACTGCGCTGGGATAAAGCTATTAGGTGTGCTAGCTCCAAGCTCCTCAGCCTTAGCAATAGCTCCTTTCATCCCCTTTGCGCCTTCCGTCAGGACTAGCTCAGCACCATAGGCTTTCAGCAGGTTGCGGCGTTCAACGCTCATCGTATCAGGCATAGTTAATATTACTTTGTATCCACGCGATGCAGCCACAGCAGCAAGCCCTATACCAGTGTTGCCACTAGTAGGTTCAATAATAATACTGTCGGGTTTCAATGCCCCCTTCTTTTCAGCATCATCAAGCATAGCTTTAGCTATGCGGTCTTTCACGCTACCAGCAGGGTTAAAATACTCAAGTTTGACTAAAACCTTAGCATTCAAGCCATGTTTCTTTGAGTAACGCACCACTTCCAACAGCGGAGTCTTTCCTACAAGGTCGGTAAAACTTTTGAATACAGCCATAATCAATATCCTCCAATATAGATATATTATTCATATATGAATAGTAGGATTATATATAAAAAAAATAGGCTGTCAAGATAAAAATATACTAGTCCCACTAAAATAGTGGGCAATTAAAATTTCTTCCTCAACGTCACTACATTACCTTTTTCGCTGTGCGTAACTTCGTCAAAGAAACTTTTCGCTATTATTATCCCCCTGCCGTAGAGGAGTAGCAGGTTGTCTTGCGGGCGGCTTTGAACGTTTTTCGCATCAAAGCCATCCCCATCGTCTCTGATGGTTAAGGTAAGCTCTAACTCTTTGAACTCCATAGTTATATAGACTTTTCTGCCAATATATCGCGGGTCTTTCAATCGCTCATCTACAAACTGCAGGTAGTCCCCCGCCTCAGTGTGCGCGAATTTTTCCTCTTCAGTAATGGCAAGGTTGCCGTGTTCTATCGCATTTGTGAGCATTTCGGAAAAACCCAGCCTAATCGTCTCTACATCAGCGAAACTGCAATATGCCAGCAACTCAACCGTGAGCTGGCACACTATCTGCTCTACATCATAGTAGCGATTGCCAGTGACCACATCATGCCTGAACGAATCTAGCATAACGCCATCCGTCACATTCCAGATTATAGTGCCGTGATAGATGTTATTTAGTAGCAACCGCAGGCTACGAAAACTGAAATGCTTGTTGATAGTGAAATACGCATGATTAAGACGCTCGTCCCCTATCAGGCATCTATGAATATCAAGGCTTGCGAACTCCTGCAATTTAGCCTTATCATCGGTGATAAACACGGCACACTGCCCACTGATTTCGCTTGTTTCACGAAAATCAACGGGTTCTATCCGCTCCTGACTGCAGAATTCTGTTATCAGCGCACGATGACGTGCATCATTACACCAATGAGCAATCTGTCTCATAAATAGCCACCCTCATAACCTATTTCGGCAATGTAGCATACACTAGCGGAGACGTAGTAAACATGCTCTCCGCTAGTTTCTTAACGTCCGCTAACGAAATAGCATCAACCCTTTTGCTGTACGTGTTGTAATAGTCCTTCATATCAAGCGTATAAGAGTAGCCAATTTCACCTGCAAGCCTGCCTGCATGCTCCCGCACAAATACCATATCGGCTTTCAAACGCTTTTTTGCCTTTTCAAGCTCATCAGCCTTTAGCTCATGAGATAAATTAAATAATAGCCCGTTCAACTCTTTATACGCCTTGCTAGATTCCCCAGTTTTAGTGGTGAAGTGTACTAGATATGCCCCCGCACGCTTATGTAGCATATCGCCAGCCGATACGTAAGAAACAAGCCCTTTGTCGTATTTCAGCCGCTGGTTCAGCAACGAATATTCGCCACCAGCAAGCATCTCTGACAGAACATCGTAGATTGGCGTATCTTTAGAGATAGCATTCACAGGATAGGCAATCACTACATAGTCTTGCGCCACATCACGCTTATATACTTTATCAAACTTAGCTTTAGGTTCTTTTATATGTTTTATGGCAGGTGTCCATTCGCCCAAATAGCCAGCACTAGGGTTCAGCTTACTAGCAACAGAGAAGTATTTCGCAGCTAGTTTGCGCACCTGTGCGCTGGTCGCATCCCCCACTATAACTAGCGTCATATTATGCGGGTGGTAGTGGCTCGCGTAGTAATCTTTCAACTGCTTAGGAGTGAACGAGTTCACGTTGTCAGCTGTTCCAATTACCTCCATCTCGTAAGGCGTCCCTTTATACA
>NZ_BAAIHG010000093.1:0-3297 GCF_054655775.1 Candidatus Termitispirillum reticulitermitis
AGTCAATATCTTCAAGCCCCGTAAGCCCACTACGCGATAATGCCTTAACCCCAGAATCCGCCATCATGGGCACAGCACGCTTAAATACCTCGTTGCCCTTCATAGCGATAAAACTATTGCCATCAGATTCACCATGTTGCTGCCTAACAAGCTCCGCAGACCCCATACCTTTCATATACATAACATCGCCGCCAGAACCGTCCGCCCCCATATCAAAACTGCGAATGCCGGGCGTGTTATCTGCACGCACTATTACAGAACCAGCGCCATCACCGAATAATATACAAGAGTTCCTATCTGTGTAGTCTGTGATAGTCGTTAGCCGCTCAGCTGCGGCTATAAGTATAGTCTTAAATCTACCCGATTTAATAAGCGCATCCGCAAGTGATAGCGAATACACAAACCCCGAACAGGTCGCATTCAAATCAAAAGCAAAACTACCTGCAAAGCCAAGCTTGTTTTGCAAAACATCGGCACAAGACGGAAAACATTGGTCTGGGGTGACAGTTGGAAATATTATTCCATCTATCTCGTCCGCTTTGATGCCCGCCATTTCAATAGCATTCTTGCTAGCCCTGTATGCTAGGTCGCTAGTCATCTCATCCTTAGCAGCTACGTGACGCACTCTGATGCCCGTGCGAGACGTTATCCACTCGTCGGTGGTATCAACCATCTTTTCTAAATCTGCATTAGTCAATAACCCCTCAGGGAAATATGAACCAGTACCAATTATTCGTGCGTACGTCAAGCCTCACCTCTCAGTAGAGCAAATGAATTTTTTACATCTTCCTTTATAGCTGCATTCATGCCAGTTTCAACCATCTCTTTTGCCACACGAATAGCATTTTTAGCTGCCATAGCACTGGAGCTACCATGCCCTATGATACACACACCATTCAGCCCTAATAGTGGCGCACCGCCGTATTCTTCATAATCAACCCGTTTCTTAAAGCGTTTCAGCCCGCCCATCATAAATAGCGCGCCAATCATATTTAATACGCTACCCTTAATCTCATCTTTTAAGAGCTTGTTTATAAAACTGGCCACAGCCTCGCTAGACTTCAAGGCGATGTTGCCAACAAAGCCATCGCAAACGATTACATCCGCCTTGCCCTTGTATATCTCTTTTGCCTCTACATTGCCTATAAAGTTAAGTGCCTCACACTCCTTTAACATTGTAAAGACATGCTTTGTAGTTTCGTTGCCTTTGACATCTTCTTCACCTATGCTGAGCAGTCCCACCTTCGGAGCATCAAGTTTTAGTATCTTCTTAGCGTAAGCAGAACCCATTATAGCGTAGTGCAGGTAGTGATTTTCTTTAGAATCAACATTTGCCCCAACATCTGTCATCACAGAATAGCCCGACATGCTAGGAAGCACCGTTGCTATGGCGGGACGGTCTATCCCCTCTAACTGGCGCAATGTCACAAGCGCGGTTGCCATAACAGCACCCGTATTGCCCGCGCTATAAAATGCCTGCGCTTCCCCCTCTTTCACCAACCTCAGCCCGACGTGTATAGACGAATCACGTTTACCGCGAACTATTTGCGAAGGTATGTCGTCCATAGCAACAACCTGTTCAGCATGTCTGATAGTGATACGAGGGTCGCCCGATGGTAGAAATTTAGCTAACGAGCCAGCGACAACATCCTCACGCCCTATTAAGAGCACGCTGATATTGCGGTATTCTTTAATAGCCCTGACTGCACCTTCCACGATGGCATCAGGCGCATTATCGCCACCCATCGCATCTATTGTGATGGTTACCATAACCTTACAGCTCAGCTTTCCTCATCACTTCTTTGCCAGCGTAATGTCCGCAATTAGGACATACTGTATGCGCCAGCTTTACCTCGCCGCAATTAGGACATTTCCCGCTACTAAGCCCTTGCGGGTGATGATGGCTACGACGATGCCCCTGTTTAGATTCGGTCGTTTTAGTCTTTGGATTACCCATTTTCGTCTCCTAAATGTTAAACATTCACGCTAGAATTTGGTATCATAGCACATTATTTTGCCTGCTTCAACCCTAATACGTCTTTTAGTGTGGACAAGCCACTATGCCAGCCATCGCCAGCTCCTTTAGCCACAATTTCATCAAGGACAGTATTTCTGCAGTTCTCACTGCAAAGCCTCTTGACAGGCAGGTTCAACAAAACCTCCTGTCTAAGCAATTCGTCTATATCAAGCGATTCGGCACCAGAATAAAATATATCCCCCTCTGAATCGCTAACCTCACTATCACTACCACCCACAGGCATACCGCTAGGCTCTATAGGCATATTGACAGATACATTAAACAGAACCTTAGCTGGCTCACCACATCTGTCGCAGAGCGTGTCTAGCCGACATTCCATTTCGCCTGTCAGGTAGTAACCATTTTCACCATCATCGTCTATCTTCATAAACTGCCCGTCAAAGCGAGTAATTTCCACACGCCCAAGCTCGTCATCAAATGCAAGTGCAACAGACACATCTAGTGCCCCAAGCTCTGCTAGCTTGTCAACTATATCTTTATAGATGATAACCACAATAGGACTATAGACGAATAAAAAAGATTTGTCAAGGTGGGGGAATTAGGGGGTGTTTTCTGCAGTTGTTGCAATTCACGTTTACTTCGTAACTTATAACTGCTAAAGTGGGACAGATGGAGGCACTCTGGTATGAGGTTGCCAATTAGTAATCAATGCACTGGCAACGAAAAATCAGCGGGCTACCCCGTATAGAACAGTCTCGCTAACATAGTCCGTATGGTGTCTTAAATATAGCCTATAGTTCGGGTTTATGCTCAATATAAGCTGAGGAATTTGCCAGAAGTCGCTAGGTTTATGATAGACACATATAGCAAATGGAGAACCATTCCTTAAGAGCCGCCTTGCGCCGTTTATGCCGTCAACCTCAGCACCTTCTATATCAAACTTTATAAAAGCCCTATCCTCGGTCACAATCTCGTCTAAGCTATATCAACTTCAGCAACGGAGCATATAAGAAGTGTTACTACTTTGAACCTAATTCTTATAACATAGCAAGGTCTAAAGAGAAGCTAATGGGTATTTCAGGGGTGGAATTTTTACAATTGGGCATTTCTGATAGGCGGAAGGTAGTTCACTTTGAGCAAACTGTGAATCAAGGTTCACGTGTATCAGATGAGGGCAATGTGCAGCTGGAGTGTATTAGCTTAGACGAGATTGTGACCGAGGATAGGGCTTTTATAAAGTTTGATATAGAAGGTGCTGAGGTTGACGGCATAAACGGCGCAAGGCGGCTCTTAAGGAATGGTTCTCCATTTGCTATATG
>NZ_BAAIHG010000094.1:0-3278 GCF_054655775.1 Candidatus Termitispirillum reticulitermitis
ATATATTCGTCATCAGCACCACCATCCAGCAAATCTTCCAAAGCGTCATAAATGCCATCTACACATTGCTCTTTAGAATATCTATGAGCGCGGTTTTTTAATTGCTTCTCCACATCAGTAGCAAAGGATTTTTTTTCAGCACTGTAGATATCACCTCCCCCCACCTCCATATTCCCTCTATAGTCAGACAGGGCATAAGCACGAGACTGAAGGTTAACAACCAAGTATTTGTCGTTGTTCTTATTATCGCTAGCCCAAACGAGACTGGCTAAAGATAAAGCCAACACGCATAATATAAATATTTTTTTGTCTAAATGTTTCATCAGTCATATACTCCTGCCAATCTAAACTAGGCTTGAACCTTGAAATAATATGAAACAGTCATCTTGTATAACACCTTTATACAATTACACTAAAAACATGTCAAGACTCTATTTTACTACTCATAAAGATTTTGTATGTAGCTTTTCGTATTTGGTAGTGCCCTAGCCACGAACGCTCTCTATTACATACTTTGCAATGTCTTTTGGTTCATCAAGCATCACAAAACTATCCATATCAGACGCCGAGACAAAGTCTCCTGACTGCAAGGCTACCTTCATCCAGTCCACAAGTCCGCCCCAAAATGAACTATCAGCCAGCACCACAGGTGTACGTTTTAATTTGCCCGTCTGAATGAGAACAAAAAATTCAAACAGCTCATCCATAGTGCCGAAACCACCCGGATATGCTACAAATATTTTGCTACAACGCGCAAATAAAACCTTGCGAACGAAAAAATACCTTGTCTCAAAGGAGCGAGTAGTATATGGGTTCGGTTCTTGCTCGTGTGGCAGTTTTATATTGATGCCAACAGAATCGCCACGCGCATCGGTTGCTCCACGATTGGCAGCCTCCATTATGCCAGGTCCGCCTCCTGTTATTATCGGAATACCCGCTTGACTGACAAGTCTAGCCACCGTTCTAGCTGATTTGTAATGTCTATTGTCAGCACCAACACGTGCCGAGCCAAAGAACGCAGCCCCACGCTTAACATCGCCCAGCTCCAACTGCGCCTTTAAGAAATCGCCCATAACATTTGGTAAAAATTTATGCAGCATATTATCCATAATAAACTGCCTTACACGCTTTCACTATATTCATTAAAGCTGAGAACCTGTCCCACCCCGCTTACAAACTCCTCATACTCCGCACCACTAGAACCAGCATTGGGCTGAAAGAAGCTTATAATTACCCCTAGCCTCGCACCAACATCAGCTATCAGCTTTATAACGCTCCTAAGCTTGCCGTCAACTTCGCTAGAATGTTCTATAGCTCCTTGAATATGAACACCATAAGCATTTGCATTATTGATATGACGCAGAGCATCAGCCTGCCCCCCCTCAAAGGCAACGACATTGCCTTTGCTGATAGCCTCAAGCATAGCGGCGATTGAGTTTTGTGTCTGCTGATAAGCCTCGCCCATCATTCCAGCACATTCTAATAACGAAGTAGAGCTTTGCGCCTTATCGTCAGGCAACATACCAGAAAGAGATTTTATATCTGATATTAAACGCAGTAGCTCCGAAAATTCACGTTGAACACCGCCACCAAGCTCAATGTCCGCCCCATCCATTATCTTTATAGCAATAGGCTGAAGCGAAGAAAATGTATCTATGCTTGATATAATTTCTTGATTGCCACGCGCAATATCGTCCAGTCCAATTGTATCCGTTGTGTCCTTTGTATCCGTATCTGCTCCTGTCGTATCAGCTCTGCGCTGCGCTAACATTGCATCAGTCTCAGCCTCACGCTTGGCAAGCTCCGCCGCAATCAAAACATCAATATCATCTTCTGCAACAGGTGCTGGGGCTAAAGTTGCTGCTGGTTTTGATTGTTCTGGTTTTGCTGCTACCAGTTCCGACACGACTGGTTTAACTTCGCCGTATTTTAAGCGTTTCTTTAGGATACTCTCTGCACCGCTTGCATCAACAATTTTTTCTGCATCTAACAACGTCAAGAGCCGTCCGTCATATTTGCAAATGCCTAGCACATACTCACTGGCAATTGTCCCCACAAGCGGCAGTTTATCGTCTATCATAGACCTAAATATCCGTATAACTTGCGTTACTTCGTCAACTACAAAGCCTACGTTTTCGCGGTCAAATTTAGCTATTACAATGCGAACTGTCTTGCCGTAATCAGTCTTATCCATATTGAAACGAACCCGCAAATCTACTAAAGGGATAATCTTACCACGAAAGTTTATAACACCTAAAATATAGCCGTCAGAACGCGGAACTACGGTGACCTTTGACACACGGACAATCTCCTGTATGCAGAGTATGTCCATCGCATACTCATCCATACCCAGCCGAATGCCGACAAGCTGTATTACGTCTTCATCAGCATCCAACATAGCAAGAGTATTATTAGCCATCGGCTACTCTTAGAGCTTCGCTATTATTGCATCACGAATATCGTTAATACAAGATGCTGTGCCGCTGTCTGGATGCGAATTATAAAATGGCTGCATTAGTCTGACACCTTCGCTGACCTTCTCATCGTAGGGTATAAAGCCTAACTTTTCAACCTTTATAGAAAGATATTTTTTCAATATAGCCTCAAAACCATAAAACACATTCAGCTCTTTCTTGAACCTAACTATATTAAGAACCATACCAATCTTATATTCAGCAACAAACTTGCGGACTACCTTAGCCACGTCAACATCTATCTCTTCTATATCTTTTATCAATAGCTCTATATCTGGATAGCTGGCACTCTTGTTGCGTAGCTTCTTGTTTATGCTAGAAAACATATTTTCAGCCGACAAAAACCGTTCCAAATAACGATATAACGCTATCTTGATAAACCCATAGGCATTCTCAATAGACGTAGGCTCACTATTCATAGCCACTACCTTGCGGTCGGCTAAATTGAACAAATCTATCGTGTTAAAGCTCGTCCCCGCACCTAAATCTAACACTACAAAATCGTAGTCGACCTGACGCAACTTCTCTATAAGGCGCATGCCCTCCAGCTTAGTAATATGGGCGATGCCAAGTATATCGCCCGAACCAGCAATAAAATCAACGCCGACAGGAGCATGGCTGATAATCTCAGTTAAATCGCTCTTCTCACGTAAAAAGTTATATAGCCCGACAGGTGGTATCTTATACCCTAAAAAGTTGTGCAGATTCGCTCCGCCAAGGTCGGCGTTGATTTTATTGCTGGTTCGGGCGATATACTTGGCATCGCCCATATTACTAAGCTGGAGGGCATGCGCCTTATAGAGA
>NZ_BAAIHG010000095.1:0-3260 GCF_054655775.1 Candidatus Termitispirillum reticulitermitis
ACCTTGTTTGCCCCATAGAGGCTAGAAAATAGCTTATATCCATAGTCTGTTGCTACTGATATAATATATTTTTTGGGGCAATCTTTCATATATCTATGCGTGTCAGATGTCCCGCCTAGTATTAACTGCATCGTCCGAACTTATCCTTTATAGTAGCCCCTATCAATAGCAAAAATGCCAGCGTGTATGCGGCGTAAAATAGAAACAAACATTCAGACATATTAAAACCGAAGAGTAGCCAGCCATCCGCTCCGCACGTGCCCGTAGGCTGGAACATTGAAGGAAACCATTCATTTAATGGTAGTCCTAATGGAAATGTGGGGTGCAGTGAACACGTGCTTATAAGCCCATTATATGCAAATATATCTTTAGTGCCGTTCTGAATGCTATCAACCATTATATAGTGCCATTCAAGTGCAATATTCCAAAACCACCCTTTAACTATTCCATAAACACACATAACATAGCCGATAATGCGACATATAGCTGATGTCGGTTTTATTGCAATAATGAGAGAGCCTATCGCTATTATAAACATTGACAGACGTATATAAACGCACAGCTCGCAGGGTAGGTAGCCTTGAATATTTTGGAAAACTTCCCATGCCAGCACATCAAGCACAATAGGGGTTAACCCAAGTATGAACCATACAGGACGTTGGCTCTGCCAAGTATTAAGCGTTGTTATTAGTTCCCTAGTTAGTTTCATAATATTTATATTAGCATAATTTTGTTATTATGTGTAAATTAGGCTTGCTTTTATTAAGCTAAATTTCTAAAAATTACCCTTGACACGTTATCACGATACGGGTATATAAGGTATCTATCGTAGGATATGGGCAGTATATATATCTTGTCCAAACTGGTTGGAGGGGTTTGTTTATGCGTGGGTCTAGGCTATTAATATTGCTAATGGTTATAATATCTATTAGCGTGGATGTAGCACAAGCGGCTCAGGAAGCATATATGCATTATGGAGAGGCTACTGTGGATTTATTTTCAATTAAACATTCCGATGAACGTGGCTCTAGTCAACAATCTACAACTATGGGAGCATCATTTCAGTTTGGAATACCCTTTATTTCATTTGGTATGGATTTCGTTTCCGATGGTATGTCAAGTTTTTTTGCTCCTATGTATATATGCAAGTTGCCATTTGAACTTAAACGTGACCATTACCTAAATGTTTATGGGGGTATCGGGTGGGCTGTGGGATACGGTATACTCAAAGATAAAGGAGACGATGTAAAATACCTGTCTGCTCAAAGCAGGGTGCTAGAATGTGGTATAACATTGTGCATTCGTAAGTTTGCAATTGGTTTCAAGTTGAGAACGTTGGATACCTTTAATGAAACTATGTATGGTATATCTATTGGAACAGCAATTTCAGGGGAAATTCTGTAGGGCTAATGAAAAGGAGGGAGATATGTTTAAATTTAAACTTAAATTTGGGTTGCTAGACGTGATGGTTATATTGTTTACGTCTAGACTATTTGTTGTGAACTTTGATAGAATAGAGCGCATGGAGGAGTTGGCTTGGTTTGTGGTGTGGATTATTGTTTGCCTAGTAAAGCTTGTTGTCTATTTAGGCAATAAACGAAGAAATCGCGACCATATACCTAACTCTGAGTGGGGGCTACTAGATGGGTTAACTCTGCTACTTACGCTTAGATTCTTGTTTATAAATGTTAATGGAATAGGCATCAGCCGAACTGAATCTATATGGTTTGTGGCGTGGTTTGTTGTTTGCCTAATAGAGTATATGCTCTATCTAAAGGACAAACAAGAAAAATAGTTCCAAGTATAAAAATAATGAGGTAATATGACGAAACAGGCGGCAATTACATCGTTTGGGACTGGCTTTTATGGCAGTGCTGGGCTACAATACAACTCAGAGACAAGCAGAGGAAACTAAAAATGGATGGTATATTACCAGTAGACTTATTAGATATATTACCAGTAGACTTATTTGATAAAGGCATTGATTTGTCGCCAATAGGATATGAGGGTAGGGGATTTTACGCTAAAGATTTGGTGTGTGTTGCTGATATTCTCATTGAGCATAATATGGTTGTTGTTGGTGGTGAAGCGCATCATTTTGAGGGCGACAGATTAGTAATGAGCAACCATATGGATGAATTTTGGGATTTTCAATGGGACCATAATGCAGTATATGAAGAATATGTTGCTCGCTCTGTAAAGTATATGCTTGAATATGTAGAAAAGACTAAACACAAAAAAAATTATATCTATGCTGCTATAGTAGCTGATAGGGCAAGATTTTATATAGCATCAAACTATGCCGCAGTTATAAATAGATGGTCTAACCGGGAATGGGTAGGGCAAGATTTTATATAATATCAAACTATGCCGCAGTTATGAATAGTATGACTAAATGGGCTTAGCATGCAAAGATATTTGGTTCAAGCTTAGATTAGATTGGCTTGGGGTTGATATAAGATATGGTGGTATTGATTCAACTATCTATTCTGACGAATGGAGTAGAGATATTTTGTATTGAACGAAAAGCATTTGACTTGTGTATTTATTATATGTTATAAGCAGTATAAAGTGTCTTATTTTATCCTATTTATCCTGCTATTAAGTGCAACGGGTAATATTAGTAATATAGGGCATATAGGAGCATTAAGAG
The DNA here is from genome assembly GCF_054655775.1 of Candidatus Termitispirillum reticulitermitis. Classification (NCBI taxonomy): domain Bacteria; kingdom Pseudomonadati; phylum Deferribacterota; class Deferribacteres; order Deferribacterales; family Termitispirillaceae (SeqCode); genus Termitispirillum (SeqCode); species Candidatus Termitispirillum reticulitermitis. Next base: position 2,654 of record NZ_BAAIHG010000095.1, read on the forward strand.
ATTTAACGGCGAGCACAAACACGTTTAACAACTATGGACAACTAACGAGTGGCAGGAGCAACTGACTAATGAAACATTTAGACAAAAAAATATTTATATTATGCGTGTTGGCTTTATCTTTAGCCAGTCTCGTTTGGGCTAGCGATAATAAGAACAACGACAAATATTTGGTTGTTAACCTTGTGTCTCGTGCTTATGCCCTGTCTGACTATAGAGGGAATATGGAGGTGGGGGGAGGTCATATCTACAGTGCTGAAAAAAAACCCTTTGCTACTGATGTGGAGAAGCAATTAAAAAACCGCGCTCATAGATATTCTAAAGAGCAATGTGTAGATGGCATTTATGACGCTTTGGAAGATTTGCTGGATGGTGGTGCTGATGACGAATATATTGCGAACGGTGTTTATGCCAGTGATAGAGGACATGGTAGATTTGTTTGTGTTCCATACGTTTATGTAGAAAATTTCGGGGGTTTCGGTTCTCATTTTGATATGATTGATAATATAACAAAATTTATTGATGCCTCAAAAGGGCTGATAGCTGAAAAGTTTGTGGATAGTGACAACTTTTCTTCTTATACGATATTTCCATTGGAGGAAGACCAACA
>NZ_BAAIHG010000096.1:0-3251 GCF_054655775.1 Candidatus Termitispirillum reticulitermitis
AAGGGGAAATAACGTGTCAAAATAACCTTGATTAAATTTACAAAGTTTTTTATTGGCTTATGAGCTATTACAGGAGCATATTTGACGTGCTTTCGTCAAGCATAATTTATCTGTTTTATTCAGTAAGTGCGTAATTGCCCTGATTAGTGTTGACAGGCAAAAATAATGGTATATACTATTGACATATATCAACAAGAATATTATTAGATTTATGGGGGGTGTTTTATGGCGATGGCAAATGCAACGGCAAAGGTGTTTATGAGTGGCAGCTCTCAGGCAATCCGTCTGCCGAAAAAGTTCCGTGTTGACACCAACGAAGTCTATATATCAAAGGAAGATGGGCGACTGATTATCTCACCCAAACCTGCTATGTCATGGCGGGAGTTTTTTGCAACGTTTGAACCCTGCCCTGATTTTGAGCTAGAACGCGACAACTCCCTACCACAAGAGCGGGAGTTATTCTAATGAAATATATGCTGGATTGGGTAAATAATAGTTAGGTTAAGGCTATCAACCCACCTGTTCCACGTTGGTTTTGTTATGGTTAAAATACTCTAGCAACTCAGGCGTGGACATCCCACTTGTTTCTGCGAGCACTTGGGCTTGCACCTCATTCTTTACCTGAATGCAATCAAATTGTTTAGTGTTATTAGTCGTTTTCATAGCTATTTTTGAGTCGCTCAAACAATGCTTGCGTTTCCAGCTTAAATTCGTCATCAAAGTAGCCACCAACAACCGAAGTGTCTATATATATTCTATGTATCATGCTCTATATTATAGCAAACATCTTATAAAAAAACAAGGTAAAACCTGCTTTTTTATCCTCCCTTACCCGTTCCATAAGTTCCATTAAAACAAAGCCCCCTCACGGAGGCTAATGCTAGCTTTATCGGCTGGACAGGAAATGCGGGAGTTATTCTAATGGAGTATATGCTGGACTGGGTAAATAATAAATAGTTAGGTTAAGGCTGAAGTAGCGAGCAGTTCTCTGGTATAGCTATCTTGTGGATTATTTAACACGTATTCAACTTTTCCCTGTTCTACTATGCACCCTTTGTGCATGACAGCGACCTCGTCGCACAGCCATGACACTACAGCTAGTTCGTGAGATATGAGCACGAACGTAACATTTAACTCCGTCTTCAGCCGTTTAATCAGGTTTAATATCTGTGCTTGAACTGATACATCTAGGCTTGAGACTGGTTCGTCAGCAATTATCAACTTAGGGTGCAGGGCAAGTGCCCGTGCAATGGAAACGCGTTGTTTTTCTCCGCCAGACATTTGCGATGGGTAGCGGGACAGGTATGAGCTGTCAAGCCCTATAATGTCCATAAGGTGTGTCGCTTCCGTTCTGTTTATATGTAAATCTTTAAGCATTGAATATACGGTTAAACGTGGATTAAGGCTGGTGTCGGGGTGCTGAAATACCATCTGAATGTTTTTGTTCAAACTATATTGTTCGCCGTTATAACGCATTACTCCGCTATCAGGCTTTATTATCCCTACCATAATGTGTGCAAGCGTGGTTTTTCCAGAACCTGATTGCCCCACTATACCCAATGTCACGCCCTCTTTAACATCTAAAGAGACATCGTTAACCGCCATAAACTCCAAGCCAGTATCCCTGCTAAATAGAGTGTTATATGTGCGGTAACGTTTAGTTATATTATGAATAGATAATAGCATTTGGCAGCTTACTCATCATTTTATTCATCCGCTATCTCCTTGAATTAAATTATAATATATGGTAATTAAACTGTCTATATTAAATGAGGTGTTATTTATGAGTGCTGTTATAATCCCAGCTAGGTATGCATCAACACGTTTTCCAGCGAAAATAGTTGCTAGAATAGAGGGTATTCCGATGATAGCACGCGTAGCAGAGCAGTGCAAACAATCGCGAGCAGATGTGGTATGCATAGCAACCGATAATAACGAGGTAATCAAAGCAACCGCACATTTAGCCATCCGCAGTGTTATGACCCCGTCAGACATCGCGACTGGCACAGACAGGATAGCCTACGCCGCAAAGGATATAAACGAGGATATAATTATCAACGTACAAGGGGATGAGCCATTTATCCCGCCTGCCTTAATAAACGAGCTGATAGAAACGCTTGAAACCAACCCTAGACTAAATATGGCTACCGCATGCGTTCCGTTTGAAAATGACGCTGACGCTAACAACCCCGCCCACGTAAAGGTTGTGCTAGACGCTAACGATTATGCACTATATTTTTCAAGGTTGCCACTACCTGCCGATAGAGACGGCAACGTTCACCCTATTCGCTATCGGCATATCGGTATATACGGCTACCGCAGAGACTTTTTATTAAAATATGCCCACCTGCCCGCTACCCCACTTGAAAGTGCTGAACGGCTGGAACAGTTGCGGGCGTTAGAGAACGGGGAGAGAATCAAGGTTATAAAAACCCACTACTCTCCTATTTCAGTTGATACGCCCGAAGACTTTGCGACGGCTGAAAGCTACGCTAGACAGCTTGCTACTGTGCAGTAAAGCCCTTATAGAGCATTTGACAGGCGACAACGAATAAAAATACCATAAACGCCTTATTGATAGTCTCATTGCTAGTTTTACCAACTAGGCGGATAGATATGGCAGAGCCGATAAGTATTGCAGGCAACATTATCGCCATTATATCAGGTCTGGTATAGCCACTTAAAAAGTATATTATAGCTCCGCCCGCAGCGGTGAAACCCATAGTAACCGTGCTAGTACAGGTAGAGGCTTTCATAGGCATAGCTGATAATATGTTCATAGCGGGCACTATTATAACTCCGCCACCAACGCCTACCATACCAGACTGAACTCCCGCAATGCTTGATATTCCTAGTATTACAGGAATATTATATAGACTATATTTAACAATGCTGTTAGTTGCAGGGTCGTAATACTCTGCGGGCATTATTCCTGCCCCGTCAGGCATAATGCTTCTTTGTAGTCGTTTCTTTAAGAGCATAAATATCAATGTGATTATCTGGGAGGAACCCAGCACTAGATATATTACCCTGCCCGATACGTTTACGCTAATCGTGCCACCTAGCATAGAGCCTGTGATGCTGAATAAGGCAATCAAAAGCCCCAAACGCAGATTAGCAAAGCCACTGGCAATATATTTGCTAGATGTGATAATACTATTAGCGACAACTATTGCAAGAGAGGTAGCTACAGCTTCGTGTATAGGAAGCTCAAAGACTATATTCAGTAATGGCACTATAATAATGCCTCC
>NZ_BAAIHG010000097.1:0-3232 GCF_054655775.1 Candidatus Termitispirillum reticulitermitis
TCTTAACTCCCTTTATATTACTCGCTACCCAAACAGAACTGCTACGACGCTCATAACGAGGCTCAATAAATGAACTATAAGACGCAGGAATTATCCCGTTAGCCTTGTCAGAACCTAACGTCCCTAATGAACCAGTGAAATCACCACTCCCCAAACCACTAGATATGCTGCCAAATATCCCACCTATAAAAGTCTGCATAGTTTCAGCTCTGCTGTTAGAAATATCGGTGTCACCTAAGTCATTTATTGCTTGTTCCCCCGCATCATACGTGTCCGCATACTGAACTAATCTATAAATCTGCTCTGATATAATGCTACCCATAGAACCCTGGGCAAAACCACCCTGCAACCAGCCACTACTCGCCGCATCAGGTAAGCCGCTTGTCTTCGCTGATACACTATAAGAACCATCCGAACCCGTAGCAGTTATCTCATACAGAAGATTGTTATCAATACGTCCCGCTTGCTGATAAGCATCCCAGCCACCCGCACCACCACCACTCGCATCACTAAAGATATTCACAACAGTAGCACCACCACCAGCCAGAGTGCTCGGCGCATCTACTACTACCCTTAACTTCTTATTGCCGTTATTAACAATATTAAACTGGTTAGCTGATATGTTCCCTACCCTTATCACCCCGTCATCATCCCAGACCGTCGTAGAAATAGACGTATCGCTCAGCGATACATTATCAAAAATAAGATTCGCTCTGCCTAAAAATAACGTGTTGGGGAATAATGATATTGTTGACGTTAAGGATGTAGAACCCGCATTAACGGTGCCTGTCCCCAGAAAGCTCATCTTTCCAGCATTAAATATGCTATCGCTCGCCGTTAAAAAGTCAACCGATGTCGTCCCAGTGTCTATGTTAAAGTTGCCCGCGTTAAAAATAGCACCACCAAGCCCATTCCCAGCCACGTTATTGCTAAAAGTTGCCCCCGCACCTAGCGTAAACGTGCCAGTATTATAATTATAAATAGCACCACCATTAGTACTAGCAGTGTTCCCCACAAAGCTTGTGCCGTCGCCACTTATCTCAAATGTGCCAGCATTATTATAGATAGCACCACCAGCTCCGGCAGTGTTATTATCAAACACTGTGTTGTCGCCACTTATTGTAAATGTGCCCATTTGATCATTAGAGATAGCACCGCCAAGACTAGCAGTATTCCTCTCAAAGCTCGCGTTGTCGCCACTTAATGTAAATGTGCCACCTGGAAGAGCAGCACCATTAGAGATAGCACCGCCAAGACCCCAAGCCTCGTTCCCTGTAAAACTTGTGCCGTTGCCACTTAATATAAATTCACTAGAATAGACATTATAGATAGCACCGCCAGCATAATTGGTAGCCCTGTTCCCTGCAAAGCTTGCGTTGTCGCCACTTAATTCAAACGTGCCATCACGATTATAGATAGCACCGCCATTAGCAGCGGTGTTATTGTCAAAACTCGTATTGTCGCCACTTAATGTAAATGTGCCACCACCATTATTAAAGATAGCACCACCTTCATGATAACTATTGTTCCCCGCAAAGCTTGCGTTGTCGCCACTTAATGTAAATGTGCCACCATTATTGTAGATAGCACCGCCACCACGATGAGCAGCGTTCCCCACAAAGCTTGCACTGTTGCCACTTAATATAAATGTGCCAGCATTATAGATAGCACCGCCATCATAATTACTATTGTTCCCTGCAAAGCTTGTGTTGTCGCCACTTATCTCAAATGTGCCAACATTATAGATAGCACCGCCATAATAACTATTATTAGTGTTCCCCTCAAAGCTTGTGTTGTCGCCACTTAATATAAATGTGCCACTTTGACTATTATAGATAGCACCGCCACCATACAAACCACCAGCATTAGTAGCAGTGTTCCCCGCAAAACTCGTGTTGTCGCCACTTATTATGAAGCCACTAGCATTATAGATAGCACCACCATAACCATTGGTAGCCCTGTTCCCTGCAAAACTTGTGCCGTCGCCACTTAATGCAAATATGCTACCAGTATTATTGTAGATAGCACCGCCAACTCCGGCAGTGTTATTGTCAAAACTTGTGTTGTCGCCACTTAATGTAAATGTGCCCCTATTATAGATAGCACCACCACTACTGCCATTAGCAGTGTTCCCCGTAAAGCTCGCGTCGTTGCCACTTAATGTAAATATGCTACCATTATTATTATAGATAGCACCGCCATTAGCATAAGCAGTGTTCCCCGCAAAGCTTGTGTTGTCGCCACTTAATATAAATGTGCCATAACTTACATTATAGATAGCTCCGCCAGCTCCGGCAACGTTATTGTCAAAGCTTGTGTTGTCGCCACTTAATATAAATGTGCCATAACTTACATTATAGATAGCTCCGCCAGCTCCGGCAACGTTATTGTCAAAGCTTGTGTTGTTGCCACTTATTGTGAAGCCGCTAGCATTATAGATAGCACCGCCATTAGTAGCAGTGTTCCCCGCAAAACTCGTGTTGTCGCCACTTATCGCAAATGCATCAATATAACCATGATAGATAGCACCGCCAGCTTCAGCAGTGTTATTGTCAAAGCTTGTGCCGTTGCCACCTATTATAAACAGGCTTTCATTATGGATAGCACCGCCATTACGATAAGCAGTGTTACCCGTAAAGCTTGTGCCGTTGCCACTTATCGCAAATGTGCCATTGTAATTATAGATAGCACCGCCATAATTAGTAGTAGCGTTCCCCTCAAAGCTTGTGTTGTCCCCGTCTATTGTAAAATTGTCCATATTAAAGATGGCGCCGCCACTACCATTGAGAGCAGTGTTATTGTCAAAACTTGTGCCGTTGCCACTTAATGTAAATATGCCACCATTATTATAGATAGCTCCGCCATTAGTAGCAGTGTTATTGTCAAAACTTGTGCCGTCGCCATTTATCTCAAATGTGCCATTGTAATTATAGACAGCACCGCCATTAGTAGCAGTGTTATTGTCAAAACTTGTGCCGTCGCCATTTATCTCAAATGTGCCATTGTAATTATAGACAGCACCGCCATTAGTAGCTACGTTCCAGCTGAAAGCTGTGTGGCTACCACTTACTGTAAAGTTGTCGGTATTAAAGATAGCACCACCAGAATAATCAGCAACATTACTATGAAAAATTGTGTGGTCGCCACCCAATATAAAATTGCTAGAGTTAAAGATAGCACCGCCCGTAGAGGCAATGTTATTATAAAACGTTGTGTAGTCGCCACCCAATGT
>NZ_BAAIHG010000098.1:0-3229 GCF_054655775.1 Candidatus Termitispirillum reticulitermitis
CCTTTAACCCCGCCTTATTGAACATATCCGATAGCTTCAATATCTTCTCATCGGGCATATAAGTAGCCCCATTATACAACACTATAAACTCTGGAGTAGGTATCTCCACTATACGAGTCGTATATATTGGCTTCTCAGAGAGTATCGTCTCATACAAACGGGCAATATACTCTAAAAACCTTAACGGCATATTAGGGTTCACAGTAGACTGATGTTCCACTAATACAACCAGCTTATTATCCCCTATAACAAAGGATAGGTCATTACGTCTATTCATAAACAAAACATTTTCTAACGTGTTCAGTTCTATATCGCTTGGCTTTACATCAGCTCCAACTATAGCATTATACATCTCAACAAGATTGTCCTTATCAGAGAACAACTTGGTAAATACAGTGTCTTTATATTCCCTGTTTGCCTTGCCACTTGACATAATTTAATAATATAATGAACAGAGGTGGTTGTCAATGTACAACTAAAATCCACTTTTAGAAAACCATACGCCCTATAAGTTCAGTCAAATACATAGCCGCCAGTTTTTGTAGTATAATACAAAAACTTTAAGATAACCTTTACCTTAGTTATTTTTCCTCTGCAAATCTGTGAGGTGCTCATCAAATAGACGGGCGCATGAAGAGCCAGCACGCATTGCCACCTAAGAACGGCATTTGTTGTTTATATCCGCGTTGATGCACAACGTCAAACACCGCTTGAACTTCAGCAGAGGTCATAGAATACTTAGTAGTGTAGTAGTTGTCACAGCAAAGGATGAGCTGTTCATCGCTATCAATATCAGTTAACGCATTCTGTAATGCTTGTTTGTCATTATGGTGTATCACTATCGTTTGCCGAAGATTCTTGAGCAACTGCACATCAAAAAAATCGTTTATATCAATAACTGGTGTATCTCTATACGACTCAGTAATAGTCGCATAGTTTATTGATGAACCCACACGTGGAAATAAACCTTTGTATTTCACATCACCATAATGCCCGTATAATGTTAGTATTAGTATAATGGCAGTCAAGAATGTTTGCCACACTCTCGCATTAGCAGTTATCTTAGAAACTAACTCCATTAAAACTATTGTTAGCAATAAAACTGTTGCAGGCATAACAGGGAGAAGATGCCAAGACTGTATAATTTTCAGTTGCCCATATTTAGCTTCTACAAACATATATATAAGAACACTCGTTACCATCATTAGGTACTTTAGCATAATATCCCTGTTGACAGTTGCCCGTTGAGCGCAAAGCTTAATACGGTATATGCATATACTGCCAAGCATAATGATAATAATTAGCCACCAGAGCAACGCTCCACCAAGAAAGTCGTTGTTAAAGACTTGAAATACCAATAAAATACGTTCCATGACCACGTTGACAGCCATGTTGTGTTCGTTCTCACTAAGAATTGAGAGCACGTTAGGAATGAATGAGACATACATAACTAAACCAGACAACAAAGCTATTGCACATTTAATAATATCACTGAAACGTCTTTGCTTAAACAGCAGTATAGATGGTATAAGAGCTATTGTCGCTAGCCATACAGCAAAAAAAAGGAATGAGTCATAGCCTAAAAAGGATATTAAAGCCAGCAGTGCGTAGAATCTCTTTGACAGGTTAGGCTTGTCAAGCAGAGTAAAAGCCATATAGAGCAATAGAGTGAAAAAAAACGTTGCCAACGTATATGAGCGGGCAAAAACAACCGTATGAATAGCTGCATTGCTAAACCCGTAAAATATGAGTGGCAACAGCGCAAGCCTGCCACGTAGAAAACGTTTTGACATAAAATATAAGATAAGACAGATGCCTATATAGTATGGGATATTTAAGAGCACGCCAATCCACAGGTTGAATGTGTTCGGAAATAGCATAGACACTAAGTGAAGTTGTATATAATGTGTTGGGGAATGGATTGCACGCTTGCCACGCAGAGCATTAAGATGTGCCAGTCCCTCGCTAGGCTGTGCAGTAAATGCACTATATACATCTTGAGAATAGAGCCATATACCATGAGCATTTTTGACTAAAGGATAACGTTCCGACTTAAAATCATATCCGATGTTTTGCTCATCCTGTTCAGACATGTTGGCATAATTATAACCTTCCTCCTCCTCGCCGATAAAATGATTGCTCTGTCCCCTGTAGTGAGCCACTATGAGAAGCTGTGCTATAACTATTATAACAGCCAACGCCCAGTTTCTAGCCCATACCCAGCTATGCAGCCCCCTATAGATACACCCCCAGACTATTAGCACAGCGAAAAGTGCAAATGTGATAAATGGTGCAATAAAGCTATTTGGTAGCACAGGATACTTACTCAAATAAGCCCTTTCAAGCTCCATAGAAAACCCACGCATAACGTTGTGTGAAAACACGTTGAATTGTGCAGAGATACCGCCCTTTATTAGTTTTGATGAATTAAAGCCATCTTGGAGAAAGTCAAAAGAACGTTCCGCTTGCTTGCCCGTTCTATCAGTGTATTGCAATAACCAACCCTTTGGGTAGTGATTAGTAGTGTTTAGTCTAGCAACGACTAATGACAACCTAACGTAGTCTTCTGAAACCCTATCCCCTACATCAACCCTTATAGTTGCGTTATCGCTATTACTCCTGAGAACGTTCCTGTCAACACCAACTATGCTGAAGTTGTCTAAATTACTATACAATTCTTTCTGTGATATTTCTAAATGTTTCTGCCACTTCAGAGGCACTGCATCCGTTCTGCCTACATAGACAAATGACAGCAGTGCATAGATGCAAACAATGGCTACTAGTGATATGAGAACGAAGAATAGATGTCTAAAGCGATTAAAGAAAGCATTGACGTTAAAACTATGCATTGACAGCCACCTCCGTAGAGTGAGTTGTCCAAGAACCCCTTAAATATTGATTATGCGTGGGGGGGGGGGGTGAAGGTGCTTATTGTTATTATGTTTTCAGTCATTTACGTATGCTCCTTAAAAATACAACTGTGATTATATACAAAAACTAGTTTTTTTCAATAGGCAACTTCCTACCCCCGTGTATCTGCTAAATATTTTAGAAACTTCGTTGGCGGCTCGTGTGCGTGTGCCCCATAGCCACCGGCTATGAGCCATGCAGCTGGGATAGTATGGCGTTGCAAATATGAAAAGATTGCCAAATCACGTTCAAAGCACTGTTCCAGTGTTAGATTCAGCAGATTGGTTGATTGCAACCCGTCTAGCTCGTAGCAGTCCGC
>NZ_BAAIHG010000099.1:0-3205 GCF_054655775.1 Candidatus Termitispirillum reticulitermitis
ATCGTCCCTGAAGGGTTCTTTACAAAGTTCGTTGGGTCGTATTTTGCCGCATCAAAAACGGCTTTCAAATCCAACTCCATTAGTTTTGTGTCTTTATCTGCTACTTGCTTGGCAAGCGTAGTTTTGCCCGTTTGCCGTGCACCCGATATGACGACAACACGACGTGTTTCAAGAGCTTTTTTTACGCTTTGGGCTTGCCAACGCGGATATTCAGACATCTCCATATTTGCCTCTTCTTTATTTTGTAATATGATAACATATTTTTCCGCAAAAAGTAAAGTAGGTTGTCCGCTATTATTAAAGTAGAACTCCCGCTATTTGCAAAATACGACCCAACGAACTTTGTAAAGAACCCTTCAGGGACGATGATGATTGATGAAATTCAGAAAGTGCCTGAGCTGATTACAGAGATAAAGCATGCTGTAGATAACGATAATCGTCCTGGGCAATACTTATTAACTGGTTCTGCAAACATAAGCTCTTTACCTAGTGTTTCAGAGAGCCTTGCTGGACGGGTTAAAAATATTCGCCTGCGTCCGCTGACGGTTGGAGAGATATTAAAGGTTCGTCCAACATTTTTAGAAAGGGCTTTTAAGGCAAACTTTTCATCACAAATAAAGGGGTATGACAAAAGCACAATTTTTGATTTGGCTTTTCGTGGCGGGTTTCCAGAGGCAGTGCGCTTGAGAACACCACAAGAGCGGAAAGATTGGCACAAGGATTACATTGATACATTGATAAATCGTGATTTGCAAGATATAGCAAACATAAAGAGGCAGGACGCTTTAAGGGAACTGATAAATATTTTGGCATCTTGGTCTGGAAAATTTATGGAAGTATCAAAAATATGCTCATTTATGGCGATAACAAAGCCAACTATAGAATCTTACATAAATGCTCTGGAGGCGATGTATTTGTTTGAGAAAGTGTCGCCTTGGACAAGAACTGATTATGACAGGGTTGGGCGCACCCCGAAAACGTATATGACAGATACGGGGCTTATGGCTTCTGTGCTTGGGTGGAACAAAAACGATATTATGCTTGATACGGATAAATCGGAAACTGACAGAGCTGGAAAATTGATGGAAACATTTGTGTTTCAAGAATTAACGGCACAGATTGGTGTGGACAATCAATATAATCTTTTTCAATACCGTGACCGTGAGAAACGTGAAATAGATTTCTTGATAGAGCGTGAAGACAAGGCATTGGTAGGCGTGGAAGTAAAATCTAGCGCACGCGTTTCCGCCGATGACTTTGCACCACAAAGATGGTTTGTTCGGAACATATTAAAAAATAAGAAACCTTACTTGGGAATTGTTTTATATTCTGGCGAAAACACGTTTTCGTTTGGGGAAAATATGCTTGCCGTTCCAATCGCCGCATTATGGGCAGAATGACTTCAACTTTTCAAACTCTTTCATATATTTTTGGTAGCCCTCTAATGACATAACCTTACCTCCTATGACATCATAATCTAGCAAAACTTTAAGCACTTGTCAAACGCTTTTAGACACTGGCAATGCTTATGCGCGTCTGCCCTGCCAGACAAGCTCGCCGACTAATGAACGCGTAAGCTCGGCTTTATCAACGCAACTGCTTGGAAAGCTACTGTTGTCAGCTTTTACAAATACATTATAGTCAGTTTGTAAGATAATCCTTTTGATTATCGTGTCTCCGCCCAACTTAAACATGTATATTCGTGCGTGTTTAATCTCCCGCCGCTTGGCAATCAGCAACAAATCGCCCGCCTTTATGGTCGGCTCCATACTCTCATCGGGCATAGTGTTAACAAATAACGCATCTGTCGCAACCCCCAGCCTGTTTATAAAGTCAACATTAAAAGCCACATCGGGCACATCTCCGCCCAAATATGGGATAGATACATAGCTGTCAACGGGTGCAACGTTTGCGGTGATTAACTGGTGTGGCGATATCCCCAACACACCAGCTGCTTTTTCTAGGAATGAGAGGGAGTCTGCCCCCAGTTTGATTTTCCTAAGCATATCAGACATATAGACGTTGCTGTAGCCCATCTGTTCGGCGAATTCGTTCTGCGTAATCCCCTGTCGCTTTAACTCCGCCCGTATATTGCCCAAGACAACGTCTAAAATAATCATATAGATTAAATATAGGGGCTGACATACTAAAACAACACTCAAAAAGATTAAAAATATACTTGACAAGCTACATTTAATAATCTATAAGATTATTTCAAGTTTATCAAAGGGGTGAGTTATGGGTGAACTACGAGACAAGAGCGGTGATTGGAATAGTTTAGAGCATGAGGTCACCGAGTGTAAAGATTGCGGTTTGCATAAGTCACGGACGAAAACGGTTTTTGGGGATGGCAACCGCAATGCAAAGTTGATGTTTATAGGCGAGGCTCCTGGGGCGGATGAGGATAAGGCAGGGTGTCCGTTTGTAGGCGATGCAGGTAAGCGACTGGACAAGATGATTATTGAGGATATGGGCTACAAACGAGAGGACGCATATATCGCCAATATTATCAAGTGTCGTCCACCTGATAATAGAAAGCCGATAGGTAGCGAAATAGCGCATTGCATAGGCTTTATTCGCAAACAAATTAGTCTAGTGTCGCCAGACGTAATTGTTTGTTTGGGCAAGGTAGCTACTAAAGCCATATTAGGCGATATGTTAAAGTTGCCTGACAATTTTAAGCTGGGCGATGTGCGCAATAAATCCAATGACTACAAGGACACGGCTACGGGTAAAACTATAAAGGTAATACCTACCTACCACCCATCCTATCTGTTGCGTTGTGAGTCTGTCATAGCAGGGGCAGAGGAAGACCTGCATTTAGCAGTGGCAGAGTTAGAAAAAACATCTAAGAACAAAGGGGGTTATAATCATGCCTAAAATTGCAAGCAAAACTAAGGAAATAAGAACGCCTGATACATATTTAGGGGATTTATTCGCATCAATCGGTTTGGGTGCCATTATCGGTTTCGTGGGCGTTTTTCTGGTTTCTGTCTTATTTTATAAAGTTTTTGGTTTTTCTTTATTTGATGCTGTTCAGGTTGCTTTTGGTTTTAACGACTCTTTGGTAATCATCCTGCTGATTAGCATCAGCATCCTGCTTTCTGTCCTTATTGCTAAGTGGTTTTTTAGCTCCATGAAGGAAAAGTCTCGTTGCGAGTCGTGCGGAGGACCTTGGGGTTATGAGCTAACTGAAAATAGGGTG
>NZ_BAAIHG010000100.1:0-3130 GCF_054655775.1 Candidatus Termitispirillum reticulitermitis
GTGTTCCATATAGAGTCGGCTGATGAATGTGACGGTGCGTTGCTGGCTGAAAGTTTGTGCGGAACTACAAGTATTGGGATAACCGCAGGGGCTAGCACGCCTGATTATGTGATTGACTGTGTTAGAGCATATGAACCTGAATCATACATGTCTGCCAATTCCATCACTTCGGCTTAAATATTAGATTTTGCTGCTCACTCACTGCACGGCTCAATACCTGTTTAGCTAAATATTCTGACACATAGTTGCCGTCCATCTCTATCGTTTCAGAATATTTTATCTGTGCATTCTTTAAGTCTATTCGCTCAGGTTTGGTGTTCTCAAACGAACTTCCAGATACCGTCAATGACTTGCACATCTCATTTTCAATCAGCGTTGGAATTATATCCTTTACTACGCCGTTTGATAGCAGCTCTTTATTGCCCGCTGATACCTTTATATCAGCTTTTAGCCCGCCTAGATAGCCAAGTATCTTAGTTAGTGTCCCCACTTCGGTTGCCTCAAAACTGCTCAATTCACTACCAGTGGGCATACTAAGGCTGAAAGATAACTGCTTGTAGTTATCCCAGTCCAGCACCTTGTTATAGGCTTCTTCATCACAATACGGGAGCAAACGCACAAGCCCATCTTCACTAAACTGACCTAACAGTTTCCTAAACCCAGTGCTTGCACCGCCCGCCCCTGCAGCAAAACAAACTAGTGCTCTGTTTGCCACATTGAGAAAGCCATAAGCAATGTCGCCCAACGTGCCGTCCGACAACGACAGCTCATTATAGACACCCTCATCACGCACCCAGAGGGGCCAAGACTGACGCTCACGCACAACGGAAAAAAAATAGGTGGCAGTCTTGTCAACATCTACCTTCTCTATCAACTTCCAGCTATATTTTGTCCCGCCAGATTCAAAGTTGTTAGCGGTGTTGCCCGTAGAGAGCATTGTTTCAGCGTTATCATAAAACTTAGAAAAGTAGTCCTCTTCCGCAGCTTCAATGGTGTAATACGCTACTGTTACCCTCTTAGACCAAGACATAACTATAACTCAATCAGTTAAGCGTTTTTAAGAGCATTCAGTTTCTTAACCATACGCGAAACTTTGCGTGCAGCATTGTTCTTATGGAGCAAACCCTTTGTTACAGCACGATATAGCGCACTGACGCCACCCGTCAATGCTTCGCTCGCTTTCTCTGCCACGCCATCAGCAAGAGCCGCACTGTATTTCTTGACAGCCGTTCTAACCTTTGATTTCTCAGACCTATTTCTCAGTCTACGCTTTTCAGACTGACGTATCCGCTTTAACGCCGACAATGTGTGTGCCACAAATCACCTCATCCCTTATTATATGACTTATTTTAACTTATCCGCAAAGATAGTGCCGAAACCTTGTGCCTCATCGCTCTGCTTTTTCATATACTCCTTAGCCTCTTTACGCTCGCTATCGGCTACCAACTTCTTAACGGACAGAACCACCGATTTATTTCGCCTATCAGCCTTCACAACAGCAGCATCTATAGTATCGCCCACCTTGTAGTCATCCAGCTGCTTGTCGCTCGCTAGGTCTGACACAGAAATGATAGTTTTTAACCCGCCAGATAGTTCCACCTCAATACCGCTCTTGGTAACAGATGTCACAGTAGCGTGCGCTTTCTTGCCACCTCTGGATATATCTTCCCACGGGTTTTGCGTCAGTTGCTTTACCCCTAGACTAATGCGCTCACGTTCTTCGTCAATACTTATAACCTTAGCCTCAATGCTATCGCCCTCTTTGTATAGGGTATGTAAATCAACAGGCTCTTCGCTCCATGATATATCGCCACGGTGAACAAGCCCGTCTATTGTATGTCCGAAATCAACAAATATGCCGAAGTTAGTTATACTCTTTATAATGCCCGTCACTACGCTACCCTCAGGCGCATTCTCGCGCAGACCATTCCAAGGGTTCTCCTGCAACATCTTTACTGATAAGATTATACGCTTGTGCTCATCGTCATAGTCCAGCACCTGCCCATCTAGCACATCTTTTGAGTTAATATGCAAATGTGCATTCTTCAGCCAACTCATCTCTTCTAGTGGCACCAGTGCATCAATGCCGGGTTCTATCTCGGCTATGTAGCCGTTGCGCCTGCGCCCAATAGTAATAGCTTTCACGGTGCTACCCACAGGGTATCTTGCAGATACGCTATCCCACGGGTCTGCTTCTAGTTGTTTCAAACCTAGCTCTATCTTGCCAGTCTCACTATCAATATTAAGTATTTTCACATTGATTTTATCGCCGACTTTCATAAACTTAGCAGGGTTGCGCGGACGTCCCCATACGATATTGCTCTTATGAATAAAACCGTCTGCTACCCCTAGACTCACAAATGCACCATATTCTTTCAACGAGCGAACTTCGCCCTCACGGACATCGCCTATGCTGATAGTGCCTAAGAACTCTTTACGCTCTTTGCTCTCTATATCTATAAGGTATTCTTTATGGGATACCAAAGCCGAGCGGTGTTTGCCACCGCCTGATTTCAGAACCTTAGCAGACAACACTTTACCGATATAAGACTGCATCGGTTGCAACTTACTCTTTATGTCTATATGGTTCTCTGGGATAAACGCATCTTGGTCGCCAATTTTGCAACGAAACCCCTTTTTGTCCACATACGACTCTACGCGAACCTTGACGATAGCGTCTTTCATATCTTTGCCGCCGTATTCGCCCGACATTCTGCTGGAAAGGCGCATATAACCGCCATTTTCAAAGCCGACCACCACTAGCTCTATGCGGTCTCCGACCTTAACGTCATTAGGAAGTTCGCTTTTGCTTGCTATCCCCTCTGTCTTTACACCAGCGTCAACGATTACATCATCGCCATGCACCTGCACCACTATGCCGTTTATTGTAGAACCTTTGGTTGGCTGTTTCAATGAATCCTGCAATAACTGCTCAAAGTTATTCATGTCAGTCTCTTCAATATGCGCCTTGTCTTGAACCATCCCATTTCTCCGTTATATATTCTCTAACACAGTCAATCACATAATCAGGCGTGCTAGCCCCTGCGGTTATCCCAATACTTGTAGTTCCGCACAAACTTTCAGCCAGCAACGCACCGTCACATTCATCAGCCGACTCTATATGGAACAC
>NZ_BAAIHG010000101.1:0-3112 GCF_054655775.1 Candidatus Termitispirillum reticulitermitis
ATCATAAATATTTTAATCGCAACTATCCCCACAGCCATTATAGGCTACGGCTTAAAGGAACGCACGGAGGTCTGGACACAAAATCCTGTCGTAGTGGGCTATTTCCTAATAGTTACATCCATCATACTATATTTATCTGATAAGGCTCGCGCTGGCAAGAATTTCGGCACAGCACAAGCGTTTTTAGTAGGCATAGTCCAGGGCATTGCGGTATTGCCTGGTATATCCCGCTCTGGGGCTACCATTTCGGTCTCTCTACTAGCTGGCATCTCGCGTGAAAAGGCAGCTGAATTTTCGTTCCTATTGGGAATACCCGCTATAATGGGTGCGGCTTTGCTACATATTAAGGATATAGAGGCAATTTCGCGGGACATGATGGATATCTATCTATGGGGTATGCTTGTCGCTTTTATCAGCGGGTTGATTTCAATACATGTAGTCTTAAAATTTGTCCAACGGGCTAAATTGACAGGACTGGCTATATACTGTCTGTTAGCAGGCATTGCCGCCGTGTGGTGCCTGTAATGAGCAAATTATCTAAACTATTCTGCTTGCTACTTTTAACAGGCTCTTTATTGCTAGGAGTTGCGGTATTCTCATATAACGCAGACGACCCCTCGTTTTCAAACGTTGTTGTGAGTCGTGTTGATGAGCCAATCCATAATATGCTGGGGATGCACGGAGCTTTTGTTGCTGATTTTGTAGGAATTATATTTGGTTTTAGCGCAATACTGCTACCATTCTTCCTACTATACATTGCATTTCAATACATTTATGTGAAACTTGGCAAACTTAGCAAACTAATGGCTACTTTCAGCATATCAGCTTTTATAGCCCTTATCTGTGTGCTATCAATACAGAACGCTTTCTTATCTACAGCTGACGCTTACTTTACAGACAAACCAGCGGGCGGACTTATCGGTTTGTTTATAAATGTGGGGCTTGTAAGTCCTGTAGCTAAAACGCTTGCAATTATCTTTATATATATATTCTCACTTGCTTGCGTTCTAGTCATTATGCGAATAAGTCCGATGAGCATTGCTCATACGTTCAGGCAGCTAGCCGATAGGCTGAATGGTGCTGGCGAAGATGAAGAGGACGGACAGGACGAACGGAGTGAACCAGAGGTGCTAAAAGACATACTGCCCGCACTAGAGCAACCTTTGGCAGTGTCGCAACCTGCGCAGCACCAACCGACACTGCCGCAATTGAACGCAGTATTAGAGCCTGCAGTTGAATATGATGACCCGTTAATTAGACCAGTAGAACTGCCGCAAGTGGTGCCCGGCTATTTGTCAGAGGCAGAAACGTCTGTGTCAATGCAACAAGAGTCTGAAACCACTGATAATATCAGCCTTGATGGTGCGATGACAGTATCTGAACTAGAGGATATGATGGGCGAGGATGCTACCCCACTTGGTATGACGGTTGCAGAGATAGAGAAGGTAATGGCACTTACAGAGATGCCCGAAACACCAGTTGGCACTCCCACAGAACAGCTCATACCAATAGAGCCAGCGCAGCCAATAAGCCCTTTACATTCAGTAGAACCAACACAGCCCCAGTCTGTCCAGCTAACGGAAACTGAGCAATCGGCGGAACCCGCCTCAATAGAACAAGTTGCGCCTACGTCGTGGTCAGTTGAGCGTCTGGACGAGCAACAAGAGCCGGAGCCAATGCTCTATCAGCCAATAGAGAACTATCACCTAGATATAAATGCCCTTGACAGACCAGAAATGATTGATATCACCCCCGATATGGATGCCTTGAAACGCAAAGGGGACGCACTGCTCACTAAACTGCGCAGTTTCGGCGTAGAGGGGCAGATTAGAAATATACTGCCAGGTCCTGTCGTGACATTATTTGAGTTTGAACCCGCCCCCGGTATAAAGATTAGCAAGATAGCGAGCCTTGAAAACGACCTTGCCCTTGCTATGAGTGCAGAGAGTATCCGTATAATAGCACCTATCCCAGGGCAAGGGGTGGTAGGTATTGAAGCACCAAATGAATATAGAGCTTCCGTCCGCTTACGGGAGTTGATAGACACGCCAAACTTTTATGAAAATGAGTCCCCCCTAGCGGTAGCACTAGGCAAGGATATTTCTGGCAATCCATACTATGCCGACCTGCGTTCTATGCCACATATACTAGTTGCAGGCACTACGGGTAGCGGTAAATCGGTATGCATCAACACTATGCTGTGCTCTATCCTCTATAAATCAGCACCTGATAAGGTAAAGTTTATATTGATAGACCCAAAAATGGTGGAATTGAATGTATATAGTGGTATTCCCCACTTAGCAGCCCCAGTAGTAACCGATATGCGCGAGGCTGCTAATGTATTAAATAATGTAGTCAAGGAGATGGAGGCACGATACAAGCTATTTTTAGACTTAAACGTGCGCGACATCGTGTCCTATAATAAAAACAAACTCGCAGAACAGCCGCCTTTGCCATATATGGTGGTAATCGCTGATGAATTCGGCGACCTAATGATGGTAGCGGGTAAAGAGGTAGAGAGTGCTATTATCAGACTGGCGCAAAAAGCACGTGCGGCAGGCATCCACCTGATACTTGCCACACAGCGTCCGTCTGTAAATGTAATCACTGGCATAATCAAAGCGAATATGCCCACAAGACTCTCATTCAGGGTATCATCAAAGGTTGATTCCCGTATAATACTAGACCAAAGCGGAGCTGAACTATTGCTCGGCAAGGGGGACAGCTTATTTATACCGCCTAGTTCGGGCTGGACAATACGTGTGCACGGTTCATTTATCAGCGAGGATGAAGTCAAGCGCGTGGTTGATGAGGCTAAACGCTACGGCGAGCCAGAATACAACATGGAATTGTTAGAAAGTGAGGAACAGGACAGCGATTTTGCGAGCGGGGATGCGCTAGATCCGTTATTTGACAGGGCTGTGCTCATTGGACGCGAAGAGGGCACGGTTTCTATATCGCGTATACAGCGCAAGCTGGGCATAGGCTACAACCGCGCGGCAAATATTGTTGAGATGATGGAGCAACAGGGGCTGATAGAGCCTAGCAGCGGTTCGCCTAAGCCTAGGCGGATGTTATAAGGAATGGAATGTTATAAGGGGTAGTTTATGAA
>NZ_BAAIHG010000102.1:0-3101 GCF_054655775.1 Candidatus Termitispirillum reticulitermitis
TGTCGTCCTTAGCCTCTTGTATCTGCGTGAAACCTAGCGCCTTTAGTAGCATATCATCAGCAACAAAACGCAACTCTGATTCCTTGCCCGTAAAAGCAGTCTGCACTATTATAGTCCCCTTGACAGCTTCTATGCCAGTTGGGGGTTTATCACCAGCATATACAGGCTCTGTTACCAGATGTGCTAGCGAACTATTTCCTATACCATTTGCAGACATCCCTAGCTCTTCACTTATAGCTCGCGCAATCTTATTAGCTAAATAGTCAAGAGTATAGCTCCCCTCAATAAACACATCCGCCCGTTTCCCATTACCATATATAGACAACGTCTGCGTAATGTCTAACACCTTATACCCATCAGAATTAGTGAACATCGGCAATTCATTAAGCGTCCTAGCCCTGTCATTCGCTATAATTTCGCTAACAGTAAGATGAGATATGCTACCAAACCTAATCGGCGCAGTCATAGTAATAATTGTGGCACTGGTATCGCGCGAAAACTTAACCTGCGACACTATGAGGTTCTTGTTCTCATCTAATGTCATATAGTTGTAGTTAAAGTCCGCAAGACCATCCCACATAACAGGCACACCAACCTGTCCGCTACCAATCTCGTATAGGTTAGTGCTACCAGCAGATATCTCTCTATCAATAGTTACAAGCCTCGCACTTTGGGGTAACCCAGTTATGCTATTTAATGGCGGGAATAAACCCTGCACAAACTTATCGCCATCTTGAACACCTTGAACCCTCAATTGTTCGACTGCACTGTGACTAAATTCAAACCATATATCCCCAAAGCCAGGTATGTTCTGCCTACTTCCAAAAGCAGCCACAGTAAGATTAGCTGTATACACTGTAGCAGTCGGGTCATCTGCATATACAATACTTATCCCTAAATCAATCGGCGCAACTGGATTTACGGTACTAATATTCTGAAACTCAACGCTAATATACATGCCTCTAGGAACTTCTCCACGAGGTGAACTAACTTGAGTAAGAGGATAACCAGTGCCGGTTGGTTGATTATAAACAAACATACTAAAAAAATCACCAACAGTGGAGGCACCTAATGTTGATGCGCTAGTTGTGCTCCATAGCCCACCTCCATCAGCATATAAATTTAGTAAAGTCCCCGTTCCAGAATATGTTGCCGGCGCACCTACATTTAGGGTGGCGCTTGTCATAACAGATGATGTAGGCACTACTGATAGAAGAGTGCCATCAATACTAATATCTCTGATACCCGGCAGTTGACTAGACTTTTGCCCATAATAATAATCACCCTCTTTGATGAGTATATTGCTCTTATATATAGCGTTCTGTCCAGGTTTTACATCTACGCTTATGCGGTAGTTGCCCTCCGCAGACGCACCCAATAAGATAGCTGATACATCCTTAGTGCTGCTACTCCAATAGCCCGATGCATCCCCTGATATCAACCTCTTGGTGTTGAACTCGGTAACATTAGCTATCCTATCTATCTCACTCTTAAGTGATTCTATCTCCGTCTGCAACGATTGCCTATCGGTAGCTGTATACATACTACTAGAGGCTTGCACCGATAGCTCCCGCATCCGCTGCAGCATATCGCCGATAACCTCCATACCGCCCTCAGCAGTCTGCAAGAACGACACAGCCGTCTCTACATTCTGCGTGGCAGTGGCAACACCCCTAATCTGCCCCTGTAGCTTGTTATAAACCGCCATACCAGACGGGTCGTCTGACGCATGGGTTATACCCAGCCCGCTAGATAGCCTCTCTATTGACTTGCCTAACGCAACATTAGCCGTCATCAACTTGTTCTGTGCCAATACAGATGACGCATTGCTCTGAATTACAAATGACATAAATTACTCCCTTAATTTATTACCTACTAAAATCTCTCTCAGTCTCCTAATTCCCCAAACACTCTATATACCTCCCCCCCGTAGGGGGGAGAGAAAAAACTATAGGCTGTAGTGTCACAAATATTCTATATACCTCCCCCCGTAGGGGGGAGAGAAAAAACTATAGCTGTAGTGCTACAAATATTCTATATACCTCCTCCCGTAGGGAGGAGAGAAAAAACTATAGCTGTAGTGCTACAAATATTCTATATACCTCCCCCCGTAGGGGGGGAGAGAAAAAAGTTTAGCCATTCAATAGCTGCAGTGCTAGTTGTGGTATCTGGTTAGCCTGTGCGAGCATTGCTATGGACGAGTTTGTCAATATCTGGTTACGGGCTAAGTTTGCACTCTCCGCCGCCACATCTAAATCCATCAGCCTGCTTGCCGATGACATCATATTCTGTCTAGCCGTATTCAGACTCTTCAAGCTGAACTCTAGCTTCACAACCTGCGCACCTACCAGCGAACGCGCCTTTGACAGCCTCACAAGTGCCTCGTCCACCTTAGTCACTGACTTCTGTGCCTCCTCAACACTGGTCACATACACATCAGTCACTTCTAGCCCTACACTATCAAGCCTGCCTATTGATATATCTAGCAGTTGCCCCTCGTTGGCACTCATCCCCACTACCGATTCTGTGTTCGCTACGTGCAACAGAGCAGTGTAGTTATCTACCGCACTATATTGCATCTTGCCTAGCTTCTCATCATACCTGACATTAACACCTGTTATCGGAGCAAGATGCACATTCACTCCCTCTATCACACCCCTCAACATCTTATCAGTCACCGTATCACTGCCAATTAACTTATTAGAGTGAGCATCGGTCACCGTCACCGTCACAATGTCGTCCTTAGCCTTTGTATGCTGGTGAGAAACCCCCAGCTGGCATAAATGCTGTCAAGGGGACTATAATAGTGCAGACTGCTTTTACGGGCAAGGAATCAGAGTTGCGTTTTGTTGCTGATGATATGCTACTAAAGGCGCTAGGTTTCACGCAGATACAAGAGGCTAAGGACGACATTGTGACGGTGACGGTGACCGATGCTCACTCTAATAAGCTAATTGGCAGTGATACGGTGACCGATAAGATGTTGAGGGGTGTGATAGAGGGAGTGAATGTGCATCTTGCTCCGATAACAGGTGTTAATGTCAGGTATGATGAGAAGCTAGGCAAGATGCAATATAGTGCGGTAGATAACTACACTGCTC
>NZ_BAAIHG010000103.1:0-3082 GCF_054655775.1 Candidatus Termitispirillum reticulitermitis
TTTTTAGCTATCCCTATGTCGCGTGTGTTGCAGTATAGCTACTCAGCGGTTGGCAATTACGGGGTGGCGATAATATTGCTGACGATTTTAATTAAGATTATAACTCTACCTATCACGTTAAAGAGCATGAAGTCTATGTCGGCTATGGCAAAGTTGCAACCTGAGATAGCTAAACTAAAAGAGCGGTTTAAGGACGAACCGCAAAAGCTGAATACTGCGATGATGGATTTGTATAAAAAACACAATGCTAACCCTGTATCTGGCTGTCTGCCGATGTTGTTGCAGATACCGATATTTTTCGCCCTGTATAAGTCATTGCTCGTATCAGTGGAGCTTAAAGGCTCGCCATTTATAGGCTGGATAGTGGATTTGTCACTAAAAGACCCGTATTATGTGTTGCCTATACTTATGGGGTTGTCAATGTTTGTCGTTCAGAAGCTGACGCCAGCGGCGGGCGACCCCACTCAACAAAAAGTTATGATGTTAATGCCTGTAATATTTACGGTGATGTTTATAAACTTCCCGTCAGGGCTTGCACTATATTGGACTACAAACAATATTTTATCTATCATTCAGCAGGTTATTGTCAATAAACGAAAGAAGCTGGAACAAGTGAGGTAATAGGAAATGCGTTATTTTGAGGTAGAGGGTAGTTCCCCGCAGAAGATACTAGACCAGTTCATAATAGAACAGGGCACGTCTACAGACTATGTGAAGATATCTGAGATAGTAGATGCCGGTTCAGGTGGTTTTCTAGGCATTGGCAGGAGGGCGGCTAAAGTTAAGATAGAGTTTGATGACTATCGCTATCTATCACGCAAGGCGAGACTGTATCTATCAGATATACTATCAAATGGCGGTTTTGATGATTACAATATTGAGGTTATCAACAACCCGCCCAAATGTACCTTAAATATCACGTCTGCCTCTGTCGCACTGCTGACGGGCAAGCAGGCGGCGACTCTTGATAGTTTGCAATATTTGGTTGATAGGCTTACCCGTTCAGATGTCGGCTCAGTGGTGCGTGTGCTGGTGGACGTAGATAATTATCGTGATAAGTTCATAAAGCCATTGAAAGAGAAAGCTATTCAACTTGCTCATCAAGTAAAACGCAGTGGCAAGCCGATTACCATGCAGCCGATGTCAACTATCGCTCGCCGTGAAATACACAATGCTGTTAAACAGTTAGGCGGCGTCACTACATTTAGCGAGGGGGATGGGCAGCTTAAACCGCTCACTATAAAGCTATATGACCGCTCAGAGGGCAACAACAGACGCCCGCCACGCAGAGGCAATAAGGGTAACTCATAGTGAATGGTGCAATCAAGTAGAGGTTTAACCGCTTGAAACGTGGTTTTAGCCACAAGGAGCATTTATTGTATGGATACGAATACTGGGAATACTTATAATGAAAGTAGCATACAGGTATTGGAGGGGCTGGAGCCTGTCCGTAAGCGTCCGGGTATGTATATCGGGTCAACCGATGGGCGCGGGCTTCATCATTTAATCTATGAAGTAGTTGATAACTCAATAGATGAGGCTATGGCGGGCTACGCCAAGAACATTACTATTACCATACATTTAGACGACTCTGTTACCGTTACAGACGATGGACGTGGTATACCGGTAGGGATGCACCCCACAGCGGGCAAACCAACCCTAGAAGTAGTGTTGACAGTGCTACACGCAGGTGGCAAGTTTGATAGTAAATCGTATAAAACATCGGGCGGATTGCATGGCGTGGGTGTGTCGGTGGTGAATGCGTTATCTGAATGGCTGGAAGCAACTGTATGCAGAGACGGAGGCGAGTATAAGCAACGTTTTGAGCGAGGTGTTCCGGCATCAAAGCTAGAGCGGGTGGGAGATAGCAACAAGACTGGGGTAGCTATCAAGTTCAAGCCTGACCATCAGATATTTGAAGTGTTAGAGTTCACACATGAGACGATTGCACACAGGTTGCGTGAGCTGTCATTCTTAAATAAAGGCATTAGGATTATTTTTACTGATGAGCGCACAGGGCAGGTAGATGAGTTTGCGGACACTGGCGGTATTGTGGGCTATGTGCGCTACCTGAATAAGAGCAAGACTTTGTTGTTTGACCCGCCCGTGTTTATGTCGGGCAATAGCCAAGATGTAGAGGTGGAACTCGCTTTTGCCTATAACGATTCTTATTCTGAAATGCTGATGTCTTATACTAATAACATTCGCAATGACGAGGGGGGCACGCACGAGGCAGGCTTTAAGAATGCTTACACGCGCGTGTTTAATAACTATGTGACTAAGCAGAATTTGATAAAAGATAAGAAGGTTGTTCTGACGGGCGAAGATATACGTGAGGGTATTTGCGTAGTTCTTTCACTTAGGATGTCTGAGCCGATGTTTGAGGGGCAAACTAAGACAAAGCTTGGTTCTAGCGTGGCAAAGACGGCAGTAGAGGCTGTTATATCAAGCAAATTGGCTGACTTTTTGGAGGAAAACCCTAGCATTGCCAAGAAGATGTTAGATAAGTCGTTAGCAGCGTTTGAGGCGCGTGAGAGCGCGCGCAAGGCAAAGGAGCTTACTAGGCGTAAAAGTGCGTTGGACGGTATATCGGCACTGCCGGGCAAGCTAACGGATTGTCAGGAGAAAGACCCAGCTTTGAGCGAGATGTTTATTGTGGAGGGAGATTCTGCGGGTGGCTCAGCTAAACAGGGGCGCGATAGGCGGACACAGGCTATATTGCCGTTGCGTGGCAAGATTCTTAATGTAGAGAAAGCACGTGAAAATAAGATGCTTGAAAATGCAGAAATACGCACCATTATAACGGCACTGGGTGCAGGCTTTGGCAAAGACGATTTTAACGTTGATAAGATACGCTACCATAAAATAATATTGATGACAGATGCTGATGTTGATGGTGCACATATAGATACGTTGCTATTGACGTTTTTCTTTAGACACATGCGCCCCATTATAGACAAGGGCTATCTATATATTGCCAACCCGCCGTTGTATAAGCTGAAAAAAGGGAAGAACGAACGGTATGTGCAGACGGATGATGAGTTGGATTCGTTTTTGCTCGATTCTGTGGTAAGTGAGCTGT
>NZ_BAAIHG010000104.1:0-3062 GCF_054655775.1 Candidatus Termitispirillum reticulitermitis
TCCTTTTGTAGCATATATGTGCCCAGTATCATACGCTTTTTAACCTCATCGCCGAAACCCTCGTTGCGGGTGTGCGTATATATATCATCCATTACATCTACGTCCGCCCTATAGCCAAAACGAATGCCGTCAAAACGCGACAGATTGCTACTAACCTCCGCTGTGGCGATAATATAATAAACTGATATGCCGAAATCTATATCGCGCATATGTATATCAACTATCTGTGCGCCCAACTCCTCAAACTTTTTTAATGCAGCTTCAACTGATTTGCGCACTTCGGGCGATAGATGTTCCGACATATACGTGTCGGGCAATCCCAGTTTTACACCCTTTAGATTGGTTGATAGGCTTTTATAAAACGGTGGCGGATTGTCATTCACCGATGTGGAATCGTGCGGGTCGTGCTTTGAGAGTGTGTCCATTATAAAAGCCACGTCCTCTGCGCTGTGGGCGATAGGTCCTAGCTGGTCTAAGCTGGATGCATAGCTCACCACGCCGTAGCGCGACACACGCCCGTAAGTAGGACGCAAGCCCACCACGCCACACAGCGAAGCAGGCTGACGAATAGAGCCACGAATATGACGAGGCATTCAAGCATTGTGATGTCCTTGTGGGACCTGTTGCTGCTACGACAGCATTTGAGTTTGGTAGCACCAGCAATGCATTTGAAATGTACCTGAACGACCTATACACGGTGTTTCTGAACTTGAATGGCTCCTGTGGTATATCTATTCCCTGCGGGTTTGACAGCAAGGGGCTACCCGTAGGTTTGCAGTTGCAGGGTGATATGTTTGCTGACCAAAAGATTATAAACATAGCCCATGCCTTCCAGCAAGCTACCGACTACCACATGCGGATGCCTGAAGCTTATAAATAAAGGGAGAAAGGGGTTTGATATGTCAACGAAATATGAGCCTGTGATAGGGCTTGAAGTTCACGTTCACTTAAATACTAAATCAAAGATATTCTGCTCCTGCTCTACGGAGTTTGGCGGGCAAGCAAATTCACAGGTTTGCCCTGTGTGTATGGGTTTTCCCGGTGCATTGCCCTCGTTTAACGAAGAGGCATTGAGAAAAGCTGTCCTTGCGGGGCTTGCGCTGGGTTGCGATATTCAGAAATATAGTCGTTTTGATAGGAAAAATTATTTCTATCCAGATTCACCGAAAGCTTTTCAGATTACGCAGCTATTTATGCCTATCTGCCTAGGGGGTAGCGTGACGATAGACAACGAGCGGGGCGAAAGCAAAACGTTTAATCTAACGAGAATTCATATAGAGGAGGATGCAGGTAAACTAATCCACGGGGAGAATCTTGGTTCGGCTAACTCTAGCTATGTTGACTTAAACCGCAGTTCTGTGCCGTTGATAGAGATAGTGAGCGAGCCTGAAATCCGCTCGGCAGAGGATGCTAGACTCTATATGCAAAAGTTACAAATCATATTGCGCTACGCTGGCGTATCTGACTGCAATATGGAGGAAGGCTCTATGCGTTGCGATGCTAACGTATCGTTGCGCCACATAGGGCAGGAAAAGTTTGGCACTCGTGCAGAAGTTAAAAATATGAACTCTTTCCGTAATGTTCAGCGGGCGGTGGAATACGAGATAAAACGCCAAGAGGAGATTTTAGAGGGCGGGGGAGTGGTTCGTCAAGAAACACGTCTATGGGACGCTACGAAAGGTATTACCATGCCTATGCGAACCAAAGAGGATGCTGACGACTATCGCTACTATCCAGAGCCTGATTTACCACCTGTTGTGATAGACGACAACTATATAAATGATTTGCGCTCAAAGTTGCCCGAGCTACCCGATAGCCGCAAAGCGCGGTTTATGAAAGACTTCGGTTTATCGTTTGCTGATGCATACCTGTTAACGTCTGATATTGACTATGCAAACTATTACGAAGAGGCACTGAAAGCATATAACGAGCCTAAAAAGGTGGCTAATTGGGTAATGAGCGAACTTTTGCGTATAGTGAATGACAAGGTTTGCAATATTTATCAGGCAAATATCGCTCCCAAGTCGCTGGCGGAGCTAGTCCAGCTGATAGACAGCGGGGCAATAAGCGGCAAACAGGGCAAAGAGATTTTTGCGCTGATGGTTGAAAGTGGAAAAACCCCTGCCGATATAGTCAAAGAGCATAATATGGCTTCATCAAAGAAACAAGCACTCCTATCATTATCAGGCAACTTCAGCCCAAGATGACGAGAACCTATCCCCAGACCACTAACGGCAGGCATTGCACCGTATATTTTCACGTTAGGATTATGTGTAGTTATCGCTTTTCGCAATATATTTTCTTGTTTAGCACTAGCCACCTTGTTTAAGATAACACCCGCCACGCGAGCATCCTTTGCAAGTGCCTGAATACCAGCAATAATCGCCGCCACACTAGCTGCAAGCCCCGCAACATCTAAGACTAGCACCATAGGAGCACCCGTTATGCGCGCAACATCATAGCTACTGCCCGCAAAGTTGACAGGGTCTAATCCGTCAAAAAAGCCCATAACACCCTCAATAACAGCCCCGTCTGAAGAAATCAATCCCCTATCATAGAGTCGTTTTAGGGAGTTTTCATCCATTAAAACGCTATCAAGATTGTAAGCTGGCATACCGGCGGCATCAGAGAGCCACAACTGGTCAATATAATCTGGACCAGACTTAAACGGCTGCACCTGCAACCCGCGTCTAGCGAGCGCACGAACAATAGCACTTGATAAAACTGTCTTGCCGGAGTTGCTACGGTATGCCGACAACATAAAAGAAAACATAAGCACCGCCTAATCCCTACACCCGGGGATTTTCTGGCGTGAGGTATTCTGGCTCGCGTAGCTCATAGCCCATGCATTAGCTATAAGGTGCAGACTCCTTGCCTTCCCATTATAAAACAGTGGCGTGATAGCAGTCGCACTAGTAATTCTACTCTACACTTACAGATGCGGGAACAGCGTCGGTCTCACACCGAACTTCCCTCACGATGACACAATGGTATCGCTAATTTTATATTTTGTCAACCCTTTAACAACACTTTTTTTAGTATCTCGTTAATGGGCTTCGGGT
>NZ_BAAIHG010000105.1:0-2987 GCF_054655775.1 Candidatus Termitispirillum reticulitermitis
TATATTGCTAGTGATAGCACGGGGCGGAACCGCTGAATGGTTTTAGTCATACCACGCAGAGCGGGTAGACCGAAACCCTCTAAATCGGTTTTTATGAAACCGATTTAGAGGGTTTCGGTCTACCCGCTCTGCGTGGTATGACTAAAACCATTCAGCGGTTCCGCCCCGTGCTATCACTAGCAATATACCATAACCCTGAAGAGTTTTTTGAGACAAAACCATTACTAGAACAGATAGTTAAGGGGTTAAACTACACGTTTAAGATACAGAAACACAGCACCTACCCGCTAAATATTAACGAAACGGCGTTGTTTGCATATCCGCAAGAGTTAGATTAAAGAACTACTTTTAATTTATCCAATGCCCGTTGTGTTTTAGCGAGTGCTTCATCGGTAGTGTTAGCGCGGGCGAGCAGAACCCCCATACGGCGGTGTCCATGAACAGCTGGTTTGCCAAATAAACGTAGCTGCACACCAGCCTCAGCAAGCACTTCATCTATATTATGAAACTCTACCTTGTCGCTGTCCCCCTCTACCACTATAGCCCGCGATGCCGATGCGCCATATAGCTCCACCGCAGGGATAGGCAAGCCCAAAAGTGCTCGCACATGCAATGCAAACTCTGACATATCTTGTGAGACCATCGTAACCATACCAGTATCGTGCGGACGCGGGGAAACCTCGCTGAACAGCACTTCATCACCCTTTATAAACAGCTCTACGCCAAATATTCCATATCCACCCAACGCCCCCGTGACCTTGCCCGCCACAGTCTGTGCATCTTTAAGTGCCTGTGCTGACATCTCGTGCGGCTGCCACGAATAGCGATAGTCGCCGTCTATCTGCACATGCCCTATGGGGGCTAAAAACAACGTCCCCCCTGAATGGCGCACGGTAAGCAGTGTAATCTCATAGTCAAAATCAACAAACCCCTCTACTATAACGCGCCCGCCGCTAGCTCTGCCACCCTTTTGCGCATAGTCCCAAGCTTTATCTACATCCGCTTGCGTCTTAACTATGCTCTGCCCGCGCCCGGACGAACTCATTATAGGTTTCACCACACAGGGACAACCTATCTCATTAACTGCCTTTATAAATTCGTCCTTTGTAGATGCAAACTGATATTTTGATGTAGCAAGTCCTAGCTCCTCAGCAACTAATCTACGGATACCCTCGCGGTTCATAGTGAGATGCGCTGCCCTAGCCGTAGGGGTAACGTTGAACCCCTCTTTTTCTAGCTCTAGCAAAGCGTCTGTGGCAATCGCCTCTACTTCGGGAATTATATAGTTAGGCTTTTCTGCTCTGATAATCTCTTTAAGCGAATCGCCGTCTAGCATAGACAGGACATAAGAGCGGTGTGCCACCTGCATAGCGGGGGCGTTATGATAGCTATCAAGTGCGACCACCTCTACGCCTAGCAGCTGCAGCTCAATAGCTACCTCTTTGCCAAGCTCGCCGCTACCGCATAAGACAGCCTTTTTGCCACCGCCAGTTAAGATAGTTCCAATGTTTATAGACATAGTTTCATAGTATCAAATAAATGAAAGCAAGTCAAATACTAGGAATAGGAATAAGTTTATGCTAGAATTACTTATAAGGGAGTAATGTAGTGATTATAGATGCAAATATAACAGGGGTTAGCTATACGCCACTACTTTGTAGTGAATTAAAAGCGTATGATATGGTTGCTCTTGAAAATGGTGTAAAAGCACAAATTACTGTTAAGAATTATCTGGGTGGATTATACTACCTAACGTCAGATGAGGCAAGGATAAACGGAAACACAATAAGCATTATTGAAAGTAAGCACACTAAAAGTCAATCAATCCCCAGTCTTGGCGATATTAAAGATGGACTAATAAAGATGCTTTTGTGGACAAATCTTAAAGATGTGAGAGTTGATGGACGGAAATACGATATTAAACCTGTCCTAAAGCTAACTTCGGGAAGCACCACTCCGTGCTACAGCGATAAGCAACGCTCTTTAATCGTTAAGCTAAAACAAGAGGCTAGCGTCAACAAATTTCAGCTAGAGTTACCACAGGGATGTGAACTATGAGAGGTATAACAGAGGCTGTCAGCCCTCTACGCTACCCTGGAGGGAAATCAAGGGCAATAAAAACTATTACACCACTCATTTTACATAATTTTACGGAGTTTCGTGAGCCTTTTGTTGGTGGTGGCTCGGTATTTTTATCGGTTAAACAAAATAGGTTCGTTCCTACACGTTATATCATAAATGACCTAAATTATGATTTATATTGCTTTTGGAGCTTTGCAAAGAATGATAACAAAAGGCTATATGACGCCGTTTATGATATTAAACGACACAAAAGGGACGGTCGAGAAATATTTAACCACTATACAGCTAACGAATATTATTCCGATTTTGAACGAGCGGTGCGCTTTTTCGTGTTAAATAGAATTACATTTTCTGGCACAGTTGATTCTGGTGGCTATTCGGAAAAGGCTTTTCAGGACAGATTTACTAGCTCTTCAATAGAACGTATTCTTGCACTACAATGTGTGCTTGCTGATGTTGAGATTCGCAACCAAAGCTATGAAGAACTATTGTTTCAGGCTGGGGACAATGTCTTTCTATTTTTAGACCCGCCATACCATAAACAAGCAAAATCTAGGCTATATGGGATAAAAGGGAATCTCCATACCTCTTTTGACCATGAACAATTTGCCCACAATATGAAAAAATGTCGCCATAAATGGCTCATTACCCTAGATAATAGCGATAAGATAAAGAACCTGTTTGACTTTGCTTATATAAACGAATGGGAATTACAATATGGTATGAATAACTATAAACAGGAAAAAGCAGCACTTGGAAAGGAGCTGTTCATATCTAACTATAAAATTTCTATGCCTGTGGAATACAGACAAGGCAAGCTTCCAGCTATGAATGTAGCCTAGTCCTAGGAATGAGCTTGTCATAAATACAATCTAATGTTAATCTTATAGTTAGTAGGGAGAGCC
>NZ_BAAIHG010000106.1:0-2943 GCF_054655775.1 Candidatus Termitispirillum reticulitermitis
ACTGAGGGATTAAAACATAGCTATAGAAAGAATATAGACTACTTCAAATGCCTGTTAGATAAAGGAAAGGATTTGACTAGTTGTATGCCACTTGGAGAGTTTTAGAAATGACCACTCGCACCATAAAGCTTTTGTTTTCTTTGTTTTTCTTGCTAATATTGTTAGTGAGCTATCTGTTTATGCGTATATTAACGACAAATTATGCTCGTATGTAGTAATGGGGGACTAAGTCATGAAACGTTATGTAAGGTTTCTTTTTATATCACTGCTCATCATATTTAGCGGTTGTGCTTTTAATCACAACAAGTTATCTCTCAACTATGACGGGCAGCACGAGGGCATAGGGGTATCGCAGGACTTTTATGTAAAGGCTTCCTATAACCGTATCTCTCCAATTCTTGTTGGGTATTACTATGAAGACCTTTCTAAATGTTTGCTTTATGACAATAGGGTATTTAAGGTTGAGATTGACGATACCTATAGGATTGATACAGACAATGTTTATCTGACGTTATCAAAGGGTAGCAAAATACCTGCAAAATTACTCTCTGTAAAGCGTGTGAACGGAAAACAAGTATTTGAATATTACCTTCCCGTTATGCTAGATGATTTGGTTGATGCACATTTTATCATAGCAGATGTGTATAAAGATAACTCTAAGACACAGCCATTTGTCGTGACAATGAAACAACTTAAAAAAGGATGGCGACAACGAAAAGGGTTATCGTTCTGCTGATAGTTGTCGCTATGGTAAGTGCTTGTGCATCATACGATGTTGCCTATAAGCAACCATCGCAAAAAATAGTAGGCTTATGGAATGATATCATTGTTGGTAAAGATTACATTAGGTTTTTATACGATGAAGATTTAGTAGTTAATGTAATGCTTTATGGCATAACTGAAAAGGCACTAACGAGTGGCAAGGTATGGATTGTAGTATCTTTTAGTCCATATACATATAAGCCGAGATTAAAGAAAAAATATTATTTTGATGTTGCTGGCGTTAGCACAAACGTAGGGACAATGTCGCTTAGCAAGTCATATCCAATAGATATTAGGGATATAGAAGGTAGGCTTGACCTTAAAGAGGTGCTGAATGCTACTTCTGACGGCAGACTGTTTATAGAGTATGACGTAACGCTTTCCGACTGGTATAAGGCATATTTGAAAGACGCAAATAAATGCGTTACTAAGCGAGAACAGAAACAACAGCCAATATTTTTACTGGAGGGGCTATATAATAGGCGAGGCACTAATGTTGATAGCAAATCTATCGCTATAAACACGTGTGAACTAGAGACTAAAGGTAGTGATTTGGCTTCACGTGCCTCGTCTTATTTTATAGTGAATGTCCTTATTTTAGGGGTAGCGGCTATTCTTTCTGGACATTAACAGGAGACTAAATTTATGAGTTCTTATATACGTTGTCTGATACTTATGCTTTCACTTTTTTTATTTGGTGGATGTGGCGGTAGAGTGGAACACATAAATTATTTACGTATAATTTATGATGACACAGATGACACATTTGAAAATATAAGCGTATATCAGAAATTTTATGAAAAAGTGCCTTACAGAGAGGGGAAGTATGTGTACCATCTTGAGGATATGGGTAAATGCGACAATTATGACAACAAAGTTTTAATAGTTGAAGCGTCTAATAGATATAAGATAAACACTGATAGTGCATATATAGTATTATTGCCTGTAGGTGGCAAAATACCTGCCAAGTTAGTCTCCGCAGAGCGGTTGGACGATAAAATAATAATGAAATATTATCTTCCTGTGTCGTGTGCTGATTTAAGGAAAGCTATCCAGTTCAAGATAGCAGACATTTCTCTGAATAATATCAAATTGCCTGAGTTTAGTGTGCGGGTAATGTTTCAGGAGGATGAACTGGAATGGCTAATAAAGTAAAGAAAATATTGATTTTTACGCTTATTCTTATATCTACTGGTTGTTTCTATTATGATGGTTACAGACAAAGTATTAAGTCTATGGAATTTGATAACCCTGTAGTGGCAGTAGGTAAGGACTATGCCAGTTTTGTTTATCATAACAACTTGAAAGTAGAAGTATTGTTTTATGGCATAACTGAAGAGGCAACGGCTGCTGGTAAAGCGTGGATTATAATAGAATTCAGTGAATATCCATTTAGGGGTGAAAAGAGGGAATTGTCAAAGAAATATTATTTTGATAGTTCTGCTGTCAGCACAAGTATCGGTAGCCTGACGTTTGTTAAGTCATATCCATACCAGAGTGAAGATGGCAGGTTTAACCTTAAAGAGATAGTGAGTAAAGACCCTAACCACAGATTATTTGTGGAATATAGCGTTTCACTTGATGATTGGTATATAGAGTATCTAAAAAATACTGATAAATGCAGTGGAAAGCGGAACAAGAAAGATAAAAAACCTAAATTTACGCTTAATGGGCTATATAATAGTAAAAAGCCATTAGAGAGTAGTTCTGTTACCATAAATACGTGTGAGCTACCAACTAAGAAAAAGATTAGCGTTAATCCTCACAATAAATCGATTAGTCCAATTGTGAGAGACTCGGGATATACGATTTTTAATTTGATGCTTCTTTTTCGTTGAGGAATACAATGGTAATGCCCCCAGTTCAATGACGAAGTGCAACGATTGCCTTTAATGTTCTGATTATTAGCGATGAACGCTTGAGATTAAGGCTGTTTCGTGGGCGCACTAGCTGGGCAATGAATGAGAGTGAGAAGAGTGATTTATGAGATATAAGTAAGATATTTTTTCTTATAGTGGTGCTTATGTCATTTTATCGTCCCTGAACGTCCCATAAGCACCCTTTAGGGTTTGTCTCGTTATTGGTGTCTGTATATAATCATTATGTGCTTGGGGAAGGATACGCTATCTGGTTGAAATAAAGCTATAGCGGTCTGACAATTTGCAACTGATTTAATGACAA
>NZ_BAAIHG010000107.1:0-2928 GCF_054655775.1 Candidatus Termitispirillum reticulitermitis
TAACTGCTTCATCGCCAATAATGGCAACAATTTTATGGACAAACTCACTATTAGATTTTATTTCGTTCTCTACATAAGAACTTATGAGCTTCCATAGAGCAAGAGCAATGGCTTTCTCGTTTTCTAATGAGATTGAACCTAATACTAATATTGTCCCTATGGGAATCGTTGCAACAAAATTTAGGGCAGCAACGAAAATCCACGATAGAACTATGAATACACTGCGTAGTAACTCAGGAAAGCCAATGAATAACTCTGGGCTACGCCACCCTGCTGTGTTTGAAACAAGATTCCCAGAAAGCTCCAAAATTGCAGAAGCGGCTGAATACCAAGGTTACGGAACGCTCCGCCAAAAATGGGGAACCGGAGGTCAATATGATGCTTTTAGAGAGTTTGCAGATGAGTTTCTGAGAATGTGTGAGGTTATCTAATTATGAATAACGAGAAAGCCATTGCTCTTGCTCTATGGAAGCTCATAAGTTCTTATGTAGAGAACGAAATAAAATCTAATAGTGAGTTTGTCCATAAAATTGTTGCCATTATTGGCGATGAAGCAGTTAAGCCAAAACAAAAAAAGCTTAAACCTCAACTGGTAGCAAAGATTGACCCTTTTGTGTTGCTTGAACAGGGTATAGATAAGCTTACAGAAACACTTGCCACGCTAGATATCAAAGAATTGAAATCTGTTATCGCTACTAATGGCATGGATAACTCCAAGCTGGCTATGAAATGGAAAAAACGCGATAAACTTGAAAAGCTTATTATAGAGGCAACCCAACGGAGGTCATCACATGGGAAAGCCTTTTGGGGTGCGTCATAAAAATAGAACTGATATAAACACGTGGGAGTGAGCAATCTGTCCTTAAAATTCGTAGTCCTATCGGCAATGGCTTGGCGTTTGTAGAGCTTACTATCAATCTGCATATCCAAGACGTTGCACCTACTAAACTTGATTTCAAGAGAAAAAAGAAAAGATGTGATTTATATCACACTTTTTCTAGGGAAAGATGTGATATAAATCATATCTTTACCTAATCACAGCTGGGAGAAAGGGAGCGTAGAAAACAGAGATGGAAGTGTTGCATTTGTGATTGAATGTGCCTATAATTCAACACGATGAAACAAAATATTTCCTAGGCTTGGCGGACAATCAATGAGTATCAAGTCATAATTATTTAGAATTTCCTTTATGCCTCTCTGTAGGATTTTCACTGGGCTACGCATTTGAAACCATCTCGTTGGCATTGATGGTAGCCTGTCTTGCAAGTCTATAAGTCTAAGGCTTGACGGCAATAGGTCTAGTGTTTTGACTTCTTTAACTCCCCCTACGGACGATTGCAATGTATTTGACAAATCAAATTTGCTATTACTTTCTATAGCATCGGAAAACAACGTGGCAAGAGTATAACCATTATTGTCCAACTCAAGCCATTTTTCTTCCCCAATCAGCATAACTGTAGCATTTGTCTGTGGGTCTAAGTCTATGATTAGCACCTTTTTTCCGAAGTGTCCCGCAAGAATTTGACCGAGACCAACAGTGGTAGTCGTCTTGGCAACACCACCTTTAAGATTGATTGTAGCAACGACCTTTGTGTTCATCTTATTTCTCCTGCTCCTATTATTTAATTTGATTAGCATAGCAAACTAGATGTAGTCCAGTCAAGTGTATAGTTGCCTTATTTGACAACCAATAAACCCCGCCAGCCCATATAGTAGCTGGCGGGCGGGAATGGACACTGAAACCACTTAGAATGTATAACCTAACGCAAACTGTGCTGATAAGCCGCCTAGGTTATAGCTATCCTCGCCTTCTACACTTTGAGAATTAGTCAGATATACAAACGATGCACCACCATAGACGTTATCAGTGAAGTAACATTTAGCTCCCGCACCTATATGGAAACCAATGCTAGTGCCAGAATCGTCAAATGTAGCATCCACACTAGTGGATGCTACTGTTCCTACAAGATGTTCACTCAACGTATTTGAGTTAAAGTCTAACCCGACTGTACCATAAACTTCAAATTTAGCATTAGCATACCTTGCTAGTAATGATATACTAAACGCTGTAGTATCAAAATCATCATCCAAATGCACATCAATCGCAAGAGAAACTGGCAGAAAGAGCGGACAGCACTACCAGCTATATCGGTATGATAGAGATAGGCAAGAAATTTCCCTCGCTAGATATGTTAGAGCGCATAGCCACCGCCCTAGAGGTTGACACGCCAGAGCTGTTCTCTATGAAGTCAGTTTCTAACAAGGAAATCATGTCACTCTACAAAGATACTCTGCTTGATATTAAAAAGGTTATGGATAAGAGACTAAAAGAGCTAGAATACAAGTAGGGAGTTTGCAGTATTTTGTCATTAAACTAGGGATAACATCTTTGCCGCTTGTTTGGCAAAGTAGGTGATGAGCATATCGCTACCCGCACGGCGCATTGATATAAGCGTTTCTACTATCACCTCTTTATCAAGCCAACCACGCTCAATCGCCCCCATAATCATAGAATATTCGCCTGATACGTTATACGTAGCAAGTGGCAGCAACGTGTTGTCGCGCACCTCGCGCACAATATCAAGATACGCTAACGCTGGTTTGACTATCAGCATATCCGCCCCTTCGTTCACATCCTGCAAGGCTTCTCTTATCGCCTCTCTGCGGTTGGCAATATCCATCTGGTAGCTCTTGCGGTCGCCAAACGCTGGTGCAGATTCGGCTGCTTCACGGAAAGGTCCGTAGTACTTTGAGGCAAATTTTACCGCATAGCTCATTATGGCGGTGTTTTCAAAACCTTCGCTATCAAGCAAAATTGCAGTGAACTATTAGTTATAACAGATGTTTGTCTGTGTGAATACACAGACCATGGGCATTGTGGGCTACTGGATGGCGACTATGTGAGTAACGATGCTACGTTAGAGCTGT
>NZ_BAAIHG010000108.1:0-2819 GCF_054655775.1 Candidatus Termitispirillum reticulitermitis
AAGCTGATAGAGGTAGTTTGGGATACTAAAGCTGAATATGCTACAACAGTGCGGAGTGGATTCCGATGGTAGCTCTACCACATCGCCATTAGGGGTAAATACATAAATTTGTGAAGACAACACATCAGCCTTTAATTCTTCAACAAATTCTTCAGAGTTCTTATTTTTCTGCTCTAATATCTGCCTTAGCCACGTGAACTGGCTGTCTTTCTTTGTGTCAAAGTTCTTGCCATCTTTATATCGCCAGTGGGCGGCAATCCCCTCTTCAGCTATGCGATGCATCTGCCAAGTTCGTATCTGGAACTCTACCATCTGCCCATCAGGACCGATAACCGTTGTATGCAACGACTGATACATATTCGCTTTCGGCATTGCAATATAGTCCTTAAACCTAGAAGGAACTGGCTTAAACAGGTGATGTATAACGCCAAGCACTGTGTAGCATTGCGTTTCAGTCTCAACAAACACTCGCAAGGCTAACAAATCGTAAATTTCCTCAAATGTAGAGTGCTTTTTCACTATCTTGCTATAGATACTATATAGATGTTTCGGGCGGGCATTGACCTCCGCCTTTATAGATTCGTCAAGTATAGCTTTCACAGTAATATCACAGACTTTTGCTAGATAGCTCTCCCGCTCCGAGCGAGATAGTTTGACCTTTTGTTGAATATCCACATACATTTCAGGGTTGATGACGCGAAAGGCAAGGTCTTCAAGCTCCCATTTCATAATAGCTATCCCTAACCTATCAGCTAGCGGTGCATATATTTCTAGCGTTTCATTGGCAATACGCAACTGCTTATCTGGACGCAGGGAGTCTATCGTCCGCATATTGTGCAACCTGTCGGCTAGTTTTATCATCACAACGCGGATATCTTCTGACATAGAAACAAGCATTTTTCTAAAGTTTTCTGCCTGTTTCTCCTCCTTAGAATTAAACTCTATCTTGCTAATTTTAGTCATGCCATCTACCAAGAAAGCGATTCTTTTGCCAAATATTTCCGAAAGCTCGTCTAACGTGGCAGACGTGTCCTCAATAGTATCGTGCAACATTGCAGCGATGATAGAATCAACGTCCATATTCATTTGAGATAATATATATGCCACCGATAACGGATGTAGCAAATATGGGTCGCCCGACTGGCGCAACTGACCGAAATGCTGCTTAGCAGCATAAACATAAGCAGTGTTCAGCTTTTCTAAATCTTCATCGGGGCTATATTGTTTGATGAAATCCTGTATATCAGCTAAACGCACCATTTTTTTTACTTCAAGTGATGTGGAAAACTGCTCCATCATGTGCTACCTCGCAAATCCTTTAATATCAGCTGCGGAATGTGCTGCTTGCCATAGCTTGCCAGCGTGAATAGAACGTCAAAAGATTTAGCACTTCTAATAATAGCACCATGTGTAGCTCGCATATTGAAACCTATCGCCTCATAGTTGCGCCCGTTGTGTTCAAAGAAACATTTGATATGCCCATCTTTCTCCGAAAAGGTCGCAGGCTGCGCAAAGGAAAAGTTCTTTATACAAAATAGCGGGTCATGATTGCTATTGCCGAACGGCTCAAACTTGTGCAACGAGAACATAAAATCTGATGTTAAATCAGACGGCTGCAGAATTGCATCTACAACAAGTTCGGGCATATAATCTTTATCATTAAGTGCTTTTCTGACGATAGCGTCAAAACGTTCCTCTAGCTCACCTATATGTGTCGCTTCTAGCTTTACACCAGCAGCGTATTTATGCCCGCCAAATGACAATAAAATATCTGAAAGCTCTTTAACTCCGTCATATAGATGAAAAGCTTGAATGCTCCTAGCAGAGCCTCTATATATACCATTTTCTAACGTGAGAACAATTGTCGGACGCCGATACTTATCGGCAACGCGTGAAGCAACTATCCCCAACACACCAGCATGCCATTTATCAGAATACAGAACAAGCCCGCGTCGCTGGGCTGCTAATCCTTCTTTGTCAATTTTTTTATAAACTTCATCCACAATCCCTTTCTCTATACCTTTTCTAGCTTCGTTATCCTCATTCATCTGCTTTGCTAAATATTGCGCGGTATTCTGCTCAGTAGCTATCAACAGTCTTAAACTTCTATCGGCATCGCCTAATCTGCCCACAGCATTTAAGCGTGGCACAAGTCCATAGCCTACCTTATAGGTATTCAGCTCCGTTCCATAACCAGTTACCTTTTTAAGCTCCTCAATACCCACACGAGTCTTACCCGACAACACCTTTAAGCCATGCACCACAAACGTTCTATTTTCGCTCTGCAACGGAACAACATCTGCCACAGTGCCCAGCGTTACTAAATCTAAATATTGTTTTAAGTTGGGTAGCGGCTTATCAGCCCAGCCGCTTATGCTCCGCAGATTATGCCTAATAGCCATACACAGCTTAAACGCAACACCTACCCCTGATAAGTGCTTAAAGCTGTAAGTCTCATCCTGCATCATAGGGTTTATTATCGCTATTGCAGCATCTGGCAAGTCATCGCCTTGCTGGTGGTGGTCTGTGACAACCACGTCCATACCTAAACTTGCTGCCCTTGAGACCTCTTCAATAGCAGATATGCCACAATCAACGGTTATTATTAAGTTCACATGCTTTTTGTATAGTTCCTCTACGGCAGCTAAACTAAGTCCGTAGCCTTCTTCAAGCCGCTTGGGGATATAGTAATCAACGTTTGCACCCAGCTCCCTTAAAAAGAGATACATCAGCGCGGTAGCGGTCACACCATCGGCATCATAGTCGCCATAGATACATATAGATTCACCATTGGCAAGGGCTAGACAAATTCGCTCAAC
>NZ_BAAIHG010000109.1:0-2803 GCF_054655775.1 Candidatus Termitispirillum reticulitermitis
AAACGGCGTAGTTATTAGCTGTTCGTCCATAAATGTAGTCTGGTGTGTTGATAGCGATTCCATCACGATAACCACCACATTGGGCTGAACTTTTTGCAACTTCTCATTACCCTTTACATATCTATCAAAACGCAAGTTTTTTTCATTATCGGTTGTCCTGTCTGCTCTTAGATATGAGGCAACTATAGGATAATAACGCCGAACACTTTCTAAGTCATAGACAAAAGTCTTTTTTGTCGGCTTGGTGTCGTATAGATTATGGATGGGGTTGATTGCAAGTGCCGTAATAGCCTCGTTCTGCGAGAAATAAGCATCCCCCCAGAGCAGCGGATATTTTGTAATAATATAGCGTCCATAAGCAACGTAAGCAGTGCTCACAATAGCGAGAAGTAGAGATAGGGCTTTAACTTTTAATGATGTTTTCGCACTACCCCAGCCTTCAAATATTTTTGTGGTAATTTTGCCACTTATAAATGTAAGAGCCGCCATAGCTAGAACTATCAAAACTACATTATAGCTCTGCCACACCATACCAGCAGCCTCGTTCACATCGGTAGCAAGTCCGAATATATCAAAGCGGATGCGGACGTGCTGGTAGGCGTAGTAGCCAAAATCAGCCGCATAAACAAGTGCTATTAGAAAGAATATTGTGCGATAAAATGCTGGCAAATAGTGGCTCTTATTAAGCTTTTTAATTATAAGTGTAATTAGATATATTAGCACTGATAAAAGTGCCGTTAATCTGCCATCAAACTTAAAGCCTATGAATAGTGCCCATAATATATCGCCAGTAGCCGCATCAGTTATGGCGGTTCGTTGCCACGCAAAAAAGACTAAGCGTGCGACAAATAGCAATGCCCAAATGAAGGCAAACAGCTTGAAATATATGCGGGTGTTTCTCGTTATTAACATCACTTAAACCTTGACAGCTCCTCTAACACGTATTTATAAACATCGGGCGATGGCTTTTCATCCAAACGTCTATATGTTTTCGCATCTACCACATAAGCTCCAC
This sequence comes from Candidatus Termitispirillum reticulitermitis, assembly GCF_054655775.1. Lineage (NCBI taxonomy): Bacteria > Pseudomonadati > Deferribacterota > Deferribacteres > Deferribacterales > Termitispirillaceae (SeqCode) > Termitispirillum (SeqCode) > Candidatus Termitispirillum reticulitermitis. The sequence continues at coordinate 1,016 of NZ_BAAIHG010000109.1, forward strand.
CGATGTAGCCCGGAAACACCGTAATCTTGCCGTCCCCTATGGATATTCCATAAGAATTATCTGCACCGTGCATATACACATACTTGCGCGGTTCTGATGAGAATATATCCAAGCCTGCAGAATAATCGCTTGGCTCGTTTTCAGCATTAAACATATATTTCATCAGCGTGGGTGCTACGTCCATGTGGGTGGTAGTGTGCTGGTAGCTTTTAGCCACCGTTTTAGGCAGATAGATGAGCATCGGTACGTGCGTTTCACATTCGGCAAAGTTGCCGTTATGCCCCCACTCCCCTAGCCCTAAGTCGTCAAAGGACTCTCCGTGGTCTGATGAAATGACTATAATAGTATTATCCAGCAGATTTTCAGCTTTTAGCCTATCAATCACACGTTTAATAAGCATGTCAACATAGTTTATGGAATTCAGGTACCTGTTAAACAGCAGGGTTTTCTTGTCTTTGTCTAAGTCAAGATAGTTCTTCTTATCGCCATAGTATGGTTCAAACTTAGGCGTATAGATATCCACATCAAAATCATACGGGTGTGTAGAGTCATAGAATAAGAACGAGAAAAAAGGCTTGCTCTTGTCGCGCTCATCCATAAACTTGATAAACTTGTTAGTAATAGTCTGGTCTCTATACTCAGCACCACCGCCTTCGGTTTTAATATCTAAATCCTTAACGCGCACAAATGCAGTCTTGTTAAATTCAGGGCTAGCTAGTGATGCACTGCCATAAACGCCCATTTGATAGCCATTATCTATCATAGCATTGAGCAAAACAGGCGATGTATGCCCCTCAAGGACAGTGTTCCAATACATCCCCGCTATGCTGTATATGAAGGCGAAAACCCCGTGCCTAGTGTGGTTAGCATTGGAATTATGGTTCAAGAATTGCGAAGAACGTTTTGACAGCTCATATATGTTAGGCGACACGTCCTCAGTAAAGACGTCCCAACGCCAGCCGTCCAGCAGTATCATTACTAGATTCAGCCCATTAGACTTGCCCAGCTTGATAGGGTTCTGCGGGTAATGCATAGTCTTGACATCAAGCTCAAAATTAGCATAAACTGGCTGTTTCAGCCCAGCAGAGCGCAAAAACTTGTTTAATGATAGCGGATAGACTAAAGGTAGCGACAACATCTGGTAGGTGATGCGCGTGTATGAATAAAAGTTGCTCACCGCATAGACTATCTGATATGAAAGGGCAAACACTACAAGTGCAAGTGCCACATATTTTACCTTATTGCAAGCAATCTTTTTGGTTAGCCTATCAGTAAGCCGCCATAAGAACACTGCAACAACCACTATAACTACTGCAACAACGGCTACTTCAACATACATTACAGCGGGGAAGTCAAATATATCGCCCGATGCGCTACCAAAGAACATATCCAGCATTGATACGTTTATGTGCATGTGGAATTGTTTATAGACCACATAGTTGACTAACAAAAACGCCGTAACAACGCTTGATAGAGCGATAGCAAACACCGAAAACACGTGTTTAGGCAACGGGGTAAAATGAACTAGAAATAATATTATTGAAACGATTAGCGCAAGCTCTGTCGCGTGTCCCAGTGCGTAGGCTAGTGCAAAGAGTGCCACCGCTCCGTTCGGAAAGCCCAACACCGATATATACCTTAAAAAGAGCAACGCCCACAAGAGCGTGAGCGATAGGCTAAACAGCAGTATTCTGAATTTCATTAAGCATTGCCTCTATTAGTTTCAAATCTACACTCGTATTATAGCAGGGTCCATTGGGTCGTTCGTTCAATATGCCAATAACATTT
>NZ_BAAIHG010000110.1:0-2743 GCF_054655775.1 Candidatus Termitispirillum reticulitermitis
ACAGCACCTATTATTTTAAGCACAGATTCCTCAAGTGCTTCACGTATCTCCATGTCGCTAACTTCTCTTATCTTAGGCGAACCTGTCACCAGCTCTCGCCCCTTTATCTCTGCATGCGCTACCTCGTCAAGCGGGTATGCAGAGCCGATTAGCTCCTTTACATATTCACCTGTAGGGGTACTTATAAGTAGTCCGTATTTTTCCTTTACGTAGTTGACTATGGAGTCCGTCATCTCATCGCCACCTACGCGGACAGATGAGCTATACACGATGCTAAATAGCGAGATGAGAGCAACTTCAGTAGTGCCACCGCCTATGTCAACAACCATATTGCCAGACGGCTTGTTGACAGGCAGACCTGCACCAAGTGCGGCTGCCATAGGTTCTTCTATAATATGAACATTTCTAGCACCAGAGTTTATGGCAATTTCGCGGACAGCACGTCTCTCCACCTGAGTGACGCCAGACGGCACGCATATAATCATTCGCGGGCGGATAAGCATCCTGCGAGGCTGCACTTTGTCTATGAAATAGCGTAGCATACGTTCAGCCGTGTCAAAGTCAGCTATGACGCCGTCTTTCATAGGGCGTATGGTGGTGATATTGCGCGGGGTGCGCCCTATCATACCTTTAGCCTCTGCACCTATGGCTATTATCTCATCAGTATTGCTATCTATGGCAACAACAGAAGGTTCATTGCAAACAATACCTTTGCCACTCACGTACACAAGCGTGTTCGCTGTGCCAAGGTCTATCGCTACATCCAACAGGAACATCTGTTGTAACATTCCAAAATTCATCTATAACCCCGCAGAAATTGAAAACTACTTATATTTAATAGCCAACTTAGCTTATAAAGTCAATATAAATTTAAGAATCACTTCCACTTATTTATAAAGCTATATAGTCAAATGTATAGGTTGTCTATAACAATATCTATTTTTATCATATAGCTATATGCAGGTAAAAACAATAAACATTTGAGCTTACCATATTAGATTTGGCACAGTTTTTTCTATACAACTCTCACTACTAATGTATTATGAAATGTTAGCCTCTACAGGCATTGATTTAGGGAATTCCGTTGCGCATATAACGGTGGCGGACGGTGCGGGTAGCGATGTGCCACCGACTAACTTTCAGGACGTTTTTGATGATGTGATGCGCAATTCGCAGATAGCTAGCGAGTTAGCCAGTAAAACATCCTCATATCAAGAGGATACACAAAACACACAGACTAAAAATGTGCTCTACCCCAGACAGCAGGAGCAGCTTGCTATTTCACGCACAGAGGACAGAGCAGAAATCAGCGATACAAAAAACCACGCAGACAATATATTTGGAGAGAACGTTTTAGACGACTTTAAGTTGAATGTTAATGTTGTTGTCACAGAGGGGAACGTTGAACTAGATAACATGTTGTTTATCAGCGATACGAACGAATGGATTGCTGATGACGGTGAGCTTAACGAGCTTAACGAGCTTAACGAGCTTAACGAGCTTAACGAGCTTAATGAGCTTAATGAGGTGCTTGCTACTGCGGTATCTGCCACTGCAGTGCCCGTTGAAGTAATATTTGAAATAGTTGCAGATAGTGCTATTAGTGCTATGCATAGCAATGAATCCACGCAATTCTTTATAGAAACCACGTTGCAGGAAAATATTTCCGATGAAACAACTAATAGGGGGGGGGGGGTCAACATTTTATCGACGAGGAAAATGTCCACGTAGAGGGAGATGTAGTATCAGATGAGAGGGAAAATATTGCCAGTCTGGAAGACGTAGAGGTGACAACACTACAATTAGCTACTGACGATAATTTGACTGATAGTAAAGCTGTTGAAACAACTAATAAGGGGGGGGGTCAACAGATTATTGACGAGGAAAATGTTCACGTAGAGGGAGATGTAGTATCAGATGAGAGGGAAAATATTGCCAGTCTGGAAGACGTAGAGGTGGCAACACTACAATTAGTTGCTGACGATAGTTTGACTGATAGTAAAGCTGTAAATATTGAGCCAGTAAAGGCAGGAGCGGCAAAAAAGCTGGAAATGGCTAACGAAAGAGAAGTAGCTGACAATAATGAAAAAGTTGATAAGAGTAGCAGTAAGGATGAGAGCGGAGTAGATGATAGAAATAGTGATAATAAGAATAAAAATAAAAATAAAGATGATGTAGTTGCAAAGAGCCAACCGGTAGAGGTTAGCGGAGCACAAAAAACTTTTGGCACGGAAAATGCTAACTCTACAAATGCGACTACTGGAAATGCGACCGTTGGCACTAATGGTGTTGAAAAAAGCCTTAAATGGACGGACAAGAAAGACGTTGTTAATTTTGCCAAGCTGGTTAAGGGTGCGGGGAAGAGTGGCGTTACTAGACTGACTGTTAGATTAAACCCAGTGTCATTAGGCAAGGTAGAGATACAGCTGACTGATAGTGCGGGCAAACTTACGGCAAGGATAATTGCCAGCAGTGATGAGACTAGGGCGTTCTTTGTGGCAAATGGAGAGATAATCCGTCAGCAGTTAGAGGCGGAGGGGATTAAGGTTGCCTCTATTGAGGTCGGTAGGATAGCACAGGCTGGGGAACGTGAAGCTAGCGGTGATTCTAAAGATAACAGCACCTATTATTTTAAGCACAGATTCCTCAAGTGCTTCACGTATCTCCATGTCGCTAACTTCTCTTATCTTAGGCGAACCTGTCACCAGCTCTCGCCCCTTTATCTCTGCATGCGCTACCTCGT
>NZ_BAAIHG010000111.1:0-2739 GCF_054655775.1 Candidatus Termitispirillum reticulitermitis
TATCTCGTCCCGATAGTATTGTTGAGCCTGCTAACTTTAATTCTGATGGGCAAGTTGTTGTAGCGGGGCATATTGCAGCATTGCAGCGGTTTGAGTTGGCGATGAAAGCAAATGGGGCGAAGCGTGTGGTGTCTCTGCCAGTGAGTGCTCCATTCCATTGTTCGCTGATGAAACCTGCACAGGCTAGTATGGCTGACTATCTTACGACTATTGAAATCAAGCAGCTGACTACATCGGTGATAAACAATGTGGATGCGGCGGTGGAAGATGAGCCTAGTGTGGTATATGACGCACTGGTTAGGCAAATGAGTGGGGCGGTGAAGTGGAGTCAAAGTGTGAGAAAACTAATTAGTTTAGGAGTGACAACGTTTGTAGAAGTGGGCGCGGGTGCGGTTTTAACTGGGTTGATAAGAAAGATTGACAAAGGTGTGGAATGTGTTAATATATCAAAACTCGGTGATTTAGAGAAAATATTAAGATAGATGATAGGGTAATAGATTATGAGAGATTTAGAAAATAAAGTGGCGTTAGTGACAGGTGCTTCTCGCGGAATAGGGCGTGCCGTTGCGTTGAGGCTTGCATCAGCTGGGGCATTGGTTGCTGTGAATTATGCTAGTTCAGCGGCTGGTGCTGAGGAGGTTGTGGCGCAGATAAAAGCTGCTGGTGGCAATGGCATGGCTGTAAAGGCTGAGGTGGGCAAATCCAGCGAGGTTGCCGCAATGTTTGAGCTGGTGAGTAAAGAGCTTGGGGCGGTTGATATACTTGTGAATAATGCGGGCATTACTAAAGACACGTTGCTTATTAGAATGAAAGATGAAGATTTTGATAAAGTTATAGAGACCAATTTGAGAGGGGCGTTTCTCTGTGCTAAGCAGGCTATAATGCCTATGATGAAGAAAGGTTATGGGAAGATTATCAATATGTCTAGTGTTGTGGGTTTTTCTGGTAATGCGGGGCAGCTCAATTATGTTGCATCTAAGGCGGGCATTCATGGTATTACTAAAGCCTTAGCCACTGAATATGGGGCAAAGGGGATACGGGCGAACTCTATAGCTCCGGGCTTTATCAAAACTGATATGACAGACAAGTTGTCTGATAGTGTGAGAACGGCACTTGTTGATAAGACGCTGTTGAAGTCGCTTGGCAGTGTGGATGATATAGCGAATGCGGTTTATTTCTTGGCATCACCCTTGTCAGACTATATAACTGGTCAGGTTATACATGTCAATGGCGGGATGTATTTATAAAAAGGGAACAGGAGGCAGAGACATGGCTGATAAGCAAGCAGAGGTAGTCAAAGTCATCGCTGAGAAGTTGAATGTTGAGGAGTCTAAGGTAACGCTGGAATCTTCTTTTGTTGAAGATTTGGGTGCGGATTCTTTGGACACCGTTGAGTTGGTTATGGCACTTGAAGAAAAATTCAATGTAGAAATATCTGACGAAGACTACCTCTGCTTGCTTATCAGCCATGTCTCTGCCTCCTGTTCCCTTTTTATAAATACATCCCGCCATTGACATGTATAACCTGACCAGTTATATAGTCTGACAAGGGTGATGCCAAGAAATAAACCGCATTCGCTATATCATCCACACTGCCAAGCGACTTCAACAGCGTCTTATCAACAAGTGCCGTTCTCACACTATCAGACAACTTGTCTGTCATATCAGTTTTGATAAAGCCCGGAGCTATAGAGTTCGCCCGTATCCCCTTTGCCCCATATTCAGTGGCTAAGGCTTTAGTAATACCATGAATGCCCGCCTTAGATGCAACATAATTGAGCTGCCCCGCATTACCAGAAAAACCCACAACACTAGACATATTGATAATCTTCCCATAACCTTTCTTCATCATAGGCATTATAGCCTGCTTAGCACAGAGAAACGCCCCTCTCAAATTGGTCTCTATAACTTTATCAAAATCTTCATCTTTCATTCTAATAAGCAACGTGTCTTTAGTAATGCCCGCATTATTCACAAGTATATCAACCGCCCCAAGCTCTTTACTCACCAGCTCAAACATTGCGGCAACCTCGCTGGATTTGCCCACCTCAGCCTTTACAGCCATGCCATTGCCACCAGCAGCTTTTATCTGCGCCACAACCTCCTCAGCACCAGCCGCTGAACTAGCATAATTCACAGCAACCAATGCCCCAGCTGATGCAAGCCTCAACGCAACGGCACGCCCTATTCCGCGAGAAGCACCTGTCACTAACGCCACTTTATTTTCTAAATCTCTCATAATCTATTACCCTATCATCTATCTTAATATTTTCTCTAAATCACCGAGTTTTGATATATTAACACATTCCACACCTTTGTCAATCTTTCTTATCAACCCAGTTAAAACCGCACCCGCGCCCACTTCTACAAACGTTGTCACTCCTAAACTAATTAGTTTTCTCACACTTTGACTCCACTTCACCGCCCCACTCATTTGCCTAACCAGTGCGTCATATACCACACTAGGCTCATCTTCCACCGCCGCATCCACATTGTTTATCACCGATGTAGTCAGCTGCTTGATTTCAATAGTCGTAAGATAGTCAGCCATACTAGCCTGTGCAGGTTTCATCAGCGAACAATGGAATGGAGCACTCACTGGCAGAGACACCACACGCTTCGCCCCATTTGCTTTCATCGCCAACTCAAACCGCTGCAATGCTGCAATATGCCCCGCTACAACAACTTGCCCATCAGAATTAAAGTTAGCAGGCTCAACAATACTATCGGGACGAGATA
>NZ_BAAIHG010000112.1:0-2519 GCF_054655775.1 Candidatus Termitispirillum reticulitermitis
TCGGAATTCAGAGATACGTTTTGTAGCGGATGAAGATATTCTTAGGGCGTTAAGCATAGAGCAGATACAGCAGTCTGAGAATGATGTTATAACGATGAACGTATTTGATGCGCATACAGAGCAGTATGTCAATAGTGATATATCAATAGACTATATGATGAGGGGGGTTATAAAGGGTGTTAATATAAAGCTCAACCCGAATATAATTACCAGTGCGAAGATGGGTGCTGATGGCAATATAGTATTTGAGCAGGACGCAAATTTAGACCCGCAGTATATCCATATAGCGAACAAGGAGACTAGTTCGCAGATAGGTGCGAATGCTGGGCAGTATATGGATATAAGCGTAGGCAGGGTTGATACTGTAGCGTTAGAGATAGATGATGTATATCTGACTACCTTGCCTGATTCGCAGAGGGCACTTTTTAAGATAGATTCTGCCATTAAAAATGTAGTGCAGCAGAGGGCGGAGATAGGTTCTCGTATCAATAGGATGGAGCATGCGTTGAAATCGTTATCTATCGGACAGCAGAATATTCTGGCGGCGTCAAGCAGGATAAGGGATATTGATATGGCAAAGGCGAGTGCGGACTTCGCGAGGAACCAGATAATGATGAACGCAGCCACAGCAATGCTAGCACAAGCTAACCAACTGCCGCAAATGGCACTACAGCTGATAAATAGGCAATAGCATAACTTCAACCTTCTTTATTATAGTTGGTGTCAGCGGCGGGGTCTTTCATTGTCATCAGGTATATATGGTGCAACTGCTGGTTCTTGCGCATGATGGTAATCTCCGCTCGCAAGCGGTTCTCTTCTTGCACGTAGGCATCGTGCAGTGCGTTAATCGTCAGTCTTATATCTTCTAGCACCTCTTCTTTTTTAAGCTCTTCGGGGTTTTCTATTATCTGCATCAGCTGTTCAAACGATGCATAGTATTGGTTGGTCAGCTCAACCGACTGCATATTTTCAGGCGAGCTTGTCAAGCGCTCTGCCAGCTCCTTTGTGTAAGACCAGATAAGGTCAAGATTTGTCAGCATTGTTATTATCCATCGCTCTGGCTACTGCATCATAGATAGCAGATATTGGCATACCGCAACGTTCAGCGGCGAGCTTGCACTCTTCATACTCAGCCTTGTATTTTATAGGGACATCATCTAAATAAGCGCGTTTTATAGTAAGCTCTCCGTATTCTGTGGGTATCTTTTCTAAACTTCGTTTCAGTGCGATTTTTTCTACAGCCAGTTTTCTTATACCAATTGACGAGGTTTGTGTCCATATAATTTTAGTAATTTCTGCCTCTTTTGCAGGAGTGACTAGTATTGATAGCTTTACGGCAAGCCGCCCTTTTTTCACCATAATAGGCGTTTTGAACACGTCCAACGCCCCTGCGGACAATAATTTCTCCTCTACGTAGCTGTATAGTTCGGGGTTCATATCATCAATATTGGTTTCTAATATATATTGTTTTTCTGGAACTATATCTGACTTAGTCTCTGCTAGATATACTCTCAGCATATTAGGCACTGATAGGTCGCGTTTGCCCAGCCCGTAGCCTATTTTGGTGATTGTCATCTGCGGGGTGTCAGTCCAAACGTCTACGTTGTGTGCCAATATTACTGCACCTGTAGGGGTGGTGGTTTCAAATGGCACTAGTCCTGTTTTAGTAGGTGCGCCATACAGCAGTTCAATAGTAGCGGGTGCGGGGATAGGGATAGTGCCGTGAGCGCATTCAACGAATCCGCCGCCTAGCTGGACGGTTGATGCTAGCACTTGAGCAGGTTTCAGGTAGTCAAGGGCGATAGCTGCGCCGACTATGTCTATTATTGAGTCTGTTGCGCCCACCTCGTGGAAGTGAATTTGTTCAACTGTAGTGCCGTGCACCTTTGCTTCAGCGGTGGCAAGGCGGGTGAACATTTCGCGGGCAAGTTTTTTAATATTGTCGTTTAGGGTGCTATCGTTAATAATTTTTTCTATATCAGCAAGGTTTCTATGGGTGTGGTGTTCATCTGTTTCACTCGCCAGCAACACGTCTAGCTGAGTGCCCATAATGCCATGCTTGCTAGCTTTGGTGATGTTAATAGTGTATCTATCAGTTAGGTTAAGTTTAGCAAGTTCTGATTTTAGGTGGTCTGCAGGCAATCCTAGCTCCAGCATAGCCGCTAGGTTCATATCTCCGCTGATACCACAGAAACAGTCGTAGTATAATATATTCATTGCAAATTAAAATACACCGTTTAGATTATTCAGTCAAGCAATTGCTCAAAAAGCGTCAGGGGATAATACTCTTTGAGTCACCTTCCTCCGTAGTGGCAAGAAGTAAAGCTTTCCTTAAACTTTCCCTAACAATCTGCCGATAGTGCGGGGTGTTGCATGGAGGCAAGAGCTAAAACTAAAATGTTATAGCTGTTATAGCTGTTATAGCTGTATGAGGGCTGTAAAAGGAGAGAGTCGTGCAGATTTATACTAATTCGTTGTCATTTACTGCCAACAGGCATCTTAATGTTGCCAATCGTGCG